>JAQGKJ010000657.1 GCA_028290165.1 Bradyrhizobium sp.
CCCAGCTTCTTCAGCGCTTCCAGCATCCGCTGCGGCGGCGCCATCTTGATGACGAGCGGCTCTCCGGTCTCCAGCAGGCTCTTCAGGCTCGACAGGATCGCGGGCCAGCCCTGGCGGCCGCCTGAAAGAATGTCATCGCTGAGCGGCCGGTCATGGGCTTCGGTCATGGTGAGCCGGACGACGTCGCCGGCCGGCTCGATTTCGTAGGTCACGAGCGTCGGGCCGAGCTTTTCGATCAGCGCCGGCCAGTTGACGTTGAAGGTGGTGGTAAGTTTGCGCGGCGGGTCGCATTCGATCACTTCACCGCTGATATGCAACGCACCATCCGGCGTGCGTACGATGTAAGCACCGCCGATCCGCAAGTCGACCTCGACCGCATTGCCGAAGAAATATTTGCGGGTGAATTCGGCCGATGTCAGCGCTTCCCACACCTTCTCCGGCGTCGAGGCGATGTAGATGGTGTAGACGGTGGCCGGCTTGAAGTTGTCGATGCTCATGTGAGCCCCTCGATGCCGAGCGCGGAAGTGGGGATGGCGAGCGCGGTGCCGGTTTCCAGCAGGCTCTTGAGACTGGACATGATCGCGGGCCATCCCTTGGAGATGCCATCGAGCAGCTTGCTGCCCTCGGCAAAGCCTTCGTGGGTCAACGTCAGTTTGGCGAACTTGCCATGCTGCTCGATGCTGAAGACGACCCTGGTCGGCGGTTCGTTCCGCATTTCATCGTTCAGGACGTGACGGAAGCTATAGGAGAGCCGCCGCGGCGGATCGGCCTCCAGGATTTCGCCCTCGTCTCTGGTGGTGCCGTTCATGACCAGTGCGAACGGCGAACCGATCTTCCAGTCGCTTTTCAGTTCGGTGCCGAACCAGTAGCGTTTTGAGAATTCGCTGCTCGTCAGCGCCTCCCACAGCCTTTCCGGCGTGGTCTCGATATAGGTGACATAGACAAACTCAGGCTTACGCATCACGTTTTCTCCGATTCATGAACTAGTGAGTTATGCCGCGCCTTGTTGTGCGCTTTCGTCCTCGTACCAGTACGCGCGCAGCACCTTGCCGGCCTCCAGATAGCTCTTGAGGCTCGACAAAACGAACGGCCAGCCGCGGCTGATGCCCTCGAACGCCTTGCTGCCGGGCTCGAAACCGTCGTGAACGATGGTGAGCTTGACTTGGTCCTTCTGCTGCTCGAGCTCGAAGGTGACGCGTGACGGTGGTTCGGCGTCCATGCCGCCGTGTTGCGGATGAAACGAATAGGCCAGCCGCCGCGGCGGATCGTATTCGAGCACCTTGCCGGTGACGTCGGTTTGTTCGCGCTTGAGCTTGAGCGCGAACGCCGCGCCGATCTTCCAGTCGGAGACGACGCGGTTGCCGGCCCAGTATTGCTCCGACATCTTTGCGTCGGTCAGTGCTGCGAACACCTTCTCGGGCGTCGAGGCGATGTAGATGACATAGACGAATTCCGGTTTACTCATCGCGTTTCTCCAGTTGCCGTTTCAATTCGTTGAGCGCGGCAAGCTTGCCGCGCTCGAATTTCTTGATCCACCGTTCGCCGATCTGATGGATCGGCACCGGGTTGAGATAGTGCAGCTTCTCGCGGCCGTGCCTGAACGTGGTGACGAGATTGGCGGCCTCGAGAATCGCAAGGTGCTTTGTCACCGCCTGCCGTGTCATGGCGAGGCCGTCGCAGAGTTCGTTCAGTGTCTGTCCGTTTTCGGCGTGAAGCCGGTCCAAGAGCGAGCGTCGCGAAGCATCGGCCAGCGCTTTGAAGACCTCATCCATGGCGGGAATAATAGGCAACCAAATGGTTGCATGTCAAGAGGGTGTTTTGGCCTGCGCATTTCGCTGTGCTAGCCTCGGAAAACCAGCCAACGAAGATTGGTTTCGACAGCCTGGGTGGAAAAAAACATGAACCGTTACGTCAAGCCGGCCACGTATCTTTCGTTATTCTTCCTCGCATGCAGCGCGAGCGCCTACGCGCAGAGCCAGGTGATCGGGGCTCCCCCCGAAGCCTCCAACATGAAGCTGGTCGGCACCAACGACCTGCAGGCGCGCAGCGCCTATCAGCCGACCGTCCACCATCAGGGCGACCGCTGGATCGCCTATATCGGGCATCATGGCGGCAGCGACGATATTCCGGCCCCCCTCAACCCGATGACCGGCAAGGCCGAGCCGAACGGCACCTCGATCGTCGACGTCACCGATCCCGCGCACCCGAAATATTTGCGTCACATTCCGGGGCAAGAGGGAAAGTATGAAGGCGGCGGCGCGCAGATGGTGCGCGTCTGCGACGGCAAGGCGCTGCCCAAGGGCGATCCCAACGCGGTCTATATGCTGCGCACGTTCGGCAGCGAAGCGCATGAGATCTGGAATGTCGCCGATCCCGCCAACCCGGTCCTGATCACGCGGCTTGGGGGCTTGAAGGATACCCACAAGAGCTGGTGGGAATGCGACACCGGCATCGCGTTCCTGGTGTCGGGCGCGCCGGACTGGCGCACCCGCCGCATGACGCAAGTTTATGACCTCAGCGATCCCGCGCACCCCGTGAAAATTCGCGACTTCGGGCTTCCCGGTCAGGAGCCGGGCTCGACCGGCGCGGTGCCGACCGAATTGCATGGGCCGATCTCGACCGGTCCGCAAGGCAACCGCGTTTATTTCGGCTATGGCACCGACAAGGGCGGCATGCTCCAGATCGTCGACCGCGACAAACTGATCAATGGACCGAAGGAGCCGACGCCCGAAAATCTTCGTTTTCCGGAAATCTCGCGGATGCCGATGTCCGCGTTCAACGGCGCCCACACGACATTCCCGATGCTGAAGATGCCGATTGCCGAATTCGCGCGCGACAAGGATGGCCAGAGCCGCGACATCGTGATGATCGTCGACGAGGCGATCCTCAATGAATGCGCCGAACAGCTGCAGATGGTGTGGTTCGCCGACATCACCGTGGAGAACCGCCCGATGATGATTTCAAGCTACACGGTGCCGGAGGCGAGCGGCTCGTTCTGCGAACGGGGCGGACGGTTCGGCTCGCATTCCTCCAACGAAAGCATGGCACCGGTTTTCTACAAGAAGATGGCGTTCATCGCCTTCTTCAATGCCGGCGTCCGGGCGCTCGACATTCGCGATCCCTATCATCCAACCGAGGTCGGCTATTTCATTCCGTCGATTACGGCCGCGACCGACAAGCGCTGCGTCACCGTCGACGGCAAGGACCGCTGCAAGGTCGCGATCCAGACCAACAATGTCGAGACCGACGAGCGCGGCTATATCTACATCGTCGATCGCGCCAACACCGGCCTGCATATCCTGGAACTGACCGGCGCGGCGCGCGCTGTGGCCGGCCTGCCGTGATGGGTGACGCAGCATGCATAAAATCCTGCTGATCGCGTTTGCGGTTGCGATCTGCACGCTGTCCGGCTCCGCCGGCTACCAGCCTGCGGGGATTGAGGGCTGGCGCGAAATGGCCTGGCCGTTTCCGCGCGATGCATGGCCCGCCGGACGCGCCTTCCGTTGCGCTGGCGAGTTCTGCGGTGACGAGGTCGAAGTGTATGTGCGGCCGAAGATCGGCTTTTGCAATTGCGACAGTGGCGTCGCCGACGACGACGAAGTCGATCGCGTCGCCGATCTCGATTTGATCAGCGAACGTTTTGTTCCGATTGAGCCGGGCAAGCCGATTCGGATTGATGGCATGCAAGGGCGCGTTCGTGCCTATGATCTCAACATGGCCGACAGCTCACGGCATGTCGCCGTCGGGTTTGCCGTTTCGCACCGCTGCAATCTCCTGGTTGCGGTGGCGCAGGGCAAAGGTCCCGCGCGCGATCTCCAGCGCGCTGCGCTGGAGTTTCTCGGTGGAGGCGAGATGACGGGATGGATGAGAGTAGCGATGGAAGGTCGTTGAAGGTTTTCGTCCTGGCAGTCGGGACTGAATCAATGCGACATTCTCGTCTCGCGGAAATGCTCTCAGCGATCAACCAGTTCCAGACGGTCGGCTGCCTGGAGCGGCAGCACCCACCCTGGATACTCGGGGGCAAGAGCGCTGACCTCATCCAATTGCCTAAGCTCGTTCTGGGTGAGTGTGAGTTTGGCCGCCGCGAGGTTATCCTGAAGCTGGTCGAGGCGTTTCGCGCCAATGATGACCGAGGTCACTACAGGTTTTGCCAGGAGCCATGCAATCGAGAGACGTGCAGGACTACAGCCATGTGCTTTCGCAATCGGAGACATTACGTCGAGGATGTTCCAGGTCCGCTCCTTGTCCACGATCGGAAAGTCGTAGGTAGTGCGGCGCGAATCTGCGGCCTTCTCGTTCATCCGGCTGAACTTGCCGGACAGCAAGCCGCCGGCAAGCGGGCTCCACACGAGCAGGCCGACCTTTTCGGATTCCAACAAAGGAACGATTTCCCGTTCTAGATCGCGGCCGGCGATCGAGTAATAAGCCTGAAGCGTGTCGAATCGGGCCAGATTCTTGTACTCGGAGATGCCGAGGGCTTTGGCGATCTTCCACGCC
>JAQGKJ010000371.1 GCA_028290165.1 Bradyrhizobium sp.
ATTCGACGCCGTGGAAGCCAAGTTCCAGATCTTTCTGATTCTGCTGGTGGTGCTGGCGGGCACCGCGCTCTTGGCGCGGCGCTTCAACGTCGCCCCCGCCATTTTGCTGCTGGTGGCCGGCATCGCGCTCGCCTTCGTGCCGGGCATGCCGCCGCTGGAACTGCCGCCGCAACTGGTGCTGCTGCTGGTGCTGCCGCCATTGATCTACTCGGCCAGCGTCGCCATGAGCTGGCGCGAATTCAAATATAATCTGCGCCCCATTATCCTGCTGTCGGTCGGCTGCGTGATCTTCACGGCTTTCGCGGTCGCCGCCGCGACGCATTACCTGATCGGGCTGCCGTGGAGCGTCGGCTTCCTGCTGGGGGCCATTGTCGCGCCGCCGGACGTGGTGGCGCCCCTGGCGATCGCCCGCAAGCTCGGCATGCCGCGCCGGATCATGGTCGTGCTCGAGGGCGAGGGACTGGCGAATGATGCCACCGCGCTGATCCTGTATCGCTTCGCGGTGGTGGCGATTTCGACCGGGATGTACTCGTTGCCGGAAGCAACCGGCGCCTTCGTCGCCATCATCGCCGGCGAGATAGCTTTCGGCGTGGCGGTGGGCTGGTTCAGCCTGCGGGCACGTCATCGCGCGCGCGATCCGCAGGTCGAGATCACGCTGTCGCTGATCACGCCCTACGTCGCCTACTGGGTGCCGGAGCATTTCGGCGGCTCCGGCGTGATCTCAACGGTGGCCTGCGGGCTCTATATGAGCTGGAACGGGCCGCTCCTGATCTCTTCGGCGACGAGGCTGCAGGGCATCTTCTTCTGGGACCTCGTGATCTATCTGATCGAGGGCTTGCTGTTCCTGCTGACCGGATTCCAGATGCGGTTGCTGTTCGAGAAGTCGAAGGCGTTTCCGCTTCACGACATCCTGTTCGCGACTGCGCTGGTCACGGTGATGATCATCGTCGCGCGCTTCGCCTGGGTGTTTCCCGCGACCTACCTGCCGCGGCTGTTGAAGCGGGTGCGCGAACAGGATCCGTCGCCGCCGTGGCAGTGGGTGTTCGTGCTGGCGTTTACCGGGGTGCGCGGCGCGGTCTCGCTGGCGGCGGCGCTGGCGCTGCCATTCGCGCTTCCGAACGGCGAGGCCTTTCCGTACCGCGACCTGATCCTGTTCGTCTCGTTCGGCGTCATCTTCATCACGCTGGTCGGGCTCGGGCTTGGTCTGCCGTCGGTGGTGAAGTGCCTCGGCGTCGCCCAAGCCGGCCGCGCCGAACACCTGGCGGAGCACGAGTCCGAAATCGCGGCGCGGCGCGAGGCGCTCGACGCAGCGCTGAAGTCGCTCGAGGCCATCACCGACGACCGCGAATTGTCCGACGAGGTGATCAAACTGCTGCGTGCGCGGCACGAGATCCGCGTCACCCAGTTGCCGGACTCGCTCGATCCCGATGCGCGTGAAGTCTCGGCGACGGGGGCGGCGCTGACGCGGGAGCTGATCGCGGTGGAGCGCAAATTCATCCATGTCCTGCTGCGCGACGGCAAGATCACCGACGAGACGAGGCGGCGGATCGAACGCGATCTCGATCTGGAGGAAGCAAGCCTCGCCAACCGCGAGTATCGCAAGGGGCCGCTGTAAGCGGTCGCGGCCTGACAGCCACGCCGTCAGAGCGGACCAAGGATGGCCCATCGGAGATCACAGAATTCCTTCACGGCTGCCGCGACACCGCTGCTGATGATGCCCTGGCGTTCCGGCGACTCCATCTTGAGCTCTTCATCCCGGTTGATGATCGAGCCCGCCTCCAGCAGGACGGCAGGCATCCGGGTCGATCTCAGCACGACGAGCTGATCATAGCTATAGACACCGGTTTCCTTGTTCAGCAGCGGGTGCTGGTACCGACCCATGATGGCCTGGGTATATTGCGGGGCATATTGCAGGCCCTCGGCCTTCATTTCCTTCGCCACCAGTTCGGCGAACAAGAGGCTCGTCTTGAAGTCCGGATTGTCGCGGGAGACGAAGACGGAATAACCGCTGAAGCGGTCGCTGAAGTGGCTTTTCTTGCCCTCGAATTCCCAGTTCTCGAGGAATGAGTCGGGCACGGAGTCATGGTGGATCGACAGGAAGAGGTTCGCGCGCAGATTGTTGGCGGCGGCGACACGCTTGACGAGGCTGGGCCTGGCCTTGCCCTCGGTCACCAGAAGCCTGGTCTCGGCAAAGCCTTCGGCCTTCAACTTCTCCTCGATCCGCTGCGCAAGGCGCTGATTGAAGACGAATTCGGCGACGTTGCGGGCGCTCGTTGCGCCTTCTGATGTGGCGGTATGTCCCACATCCAGAACGATCCGGAATTTCGAGGGATCGCACATTGTTGCGACCGGTTTCAAAGCGGGAGCGTTCAGGACGACCGGCCCCAGGGCGGCGAGCTTTACAGGGTGGTGCTTTCGCGAGGCGGCTGGCTTCGCCAAGGTGGCCGGCTTTGGCGAGGTGACCTGCTTTGGCGACTTGCCGTGCTTTGACGACCTGTTGAACATCTCCTGCAGCCAGCCGGCATCGCTGGCCTCGATCGGCAGAAGCACCAATGCCGCTATCGCGCCGATGATGGTGCGGCGGCGGGGCCAAACGCCAAAGCCCGGCCCGGCGAATTTTCTCTCTGACGACAGCGCCCCTACTCCGCCGCCGCGGTGCGCGGCCGTCCGACATACCCGGTCGGCTCGCCGAAACGTTCGACCATCACCGCGGGCAAATCCTTTTCCTTGTGCGTCACGCAGGCGCCGGAACGCACGGCGTAGCGGTCCTGATGCGCGAGATGCGTCGGCGCGTGGCCCTGCTGCAGCGCGCGAGCACTCTCCATCACCAGTTTGCGGAAATGCATGATGCCGAGATCGGTCGGGCCGAGATGCTCTCGGGTGCGGTCGGCGATCGGGCCCTGACTGTCCTGTACGGCTGCGTCCTGTTCGGACACGCCCTTGATGCCGGTGTAGCTTTTGGTCTTTTGCAGCTTGCGGTCGATCAGGTAATCGTTCGATTTGTTGCGCAGCGGCAGGTAATTTTCGTCGACTTCGGAGATCACGCCATTGCCGCGATCGTAGGCGTCGCGCTCGGCTTGCGTCAGCGGGCGCTCCGGATTCCAGGCATAGGTGTAGATCCAGCACTTGGTATCGGTCACTGGAATAAAACTCTGGCCGAAGATGCTCTCGCCAGGCATCGCGCTCGGCGCATAGGAATGCACCGGCATCAAAAATTGCGCGATGCGCCAGTAGATGTTGTCGCCGCCGGTGAGCCGGCCGCCGGCGACAGTGAGGCCCGCATCATGCGGGTTGATCTTGATCACCGGACGCGGGTCCTCGGCGATCCATCGCATATGATCGGTACTCATCCGCGCGATCGGATTTACAAAATGCTTCTTGATGTCGAGAATTTCGTTCTCTTCCTTCTCGAAGCTCAAGTGCGCAAATGTAAAATGCGCGGTGTCGATAGAGCCTTCCAACGCCTGCACCCAGTTGCAGTCCTGCCATTTCTTCGAGACGTAACGGTGCGAGGCCGGCACCAGCGCCATCTCCAGGTCTGGCAGTTGCGGGACTTCGCCGGCCGGCCCCATATAGGCCCAGATCATCTCGCCCCATTCGCGCACCGGATAAGATTTGATGCGGATCAGGTCCTTGGCGTTGAGATCGGGATAGGAGGTCGGCATGTCGACGCAGCGGCCGTCGGTGTCGAATTTCCAGCCGTGATAGACGCAGCGGATGCCGCATTCCTCATTGCGGCCGAGCCAGAGATTGGCGCCGCGGTGGGGGCAATACTGATCGATCACGCCGACCACGCCGCGGGAGTCGCGGAAGGCCAGCAGCTCCTCGCCCATCACCACGATTTTCTTCGGCGGCCCGTCGGCTTCCGGCAATTCCTCTGACAGCAAAACAGGAAGCCAGAAGCGGCGCAGCAATTCGCCCATCGGCGTCCCCGCACCGCTTTCGGTCAGGAACTTGTTGTCCTCCGCACGGAGCATACCCTTCCTCCGAAGCCGATTATGGTCTCGGCGGAGATTGGCGCAGGCGGAGGGGCGCGTCAACGCGGCCCTTGGACCAAGCGACGACTTGCATTCGATCGGGCGCCGTCCGGAACTGGCGTCTTACGGCTTGACGTAGGTCCAACCCTGCTCTTGCCGCTCCATGACGCGAACAACGCCGGACTTCACCACTTGCGCCTGCGGAATGATCGGTATGTCCTTGTTCTCAGCCTTGTGCATGTTCTCCTGGGTGTTGCCGCAGGCTTTGAACGAAACCTCCGGCGTACTCAACGCCATCGCCTCTATCCGAGCCTTCACCGGCGAGGTGTCGTCGCGCAGCATGTGCAGGCCGGGTCCGAACGTGACGATCTCGATCTTCACGTTCTGGCCGAGCTCCTTGTAGTATTGCGTGACGTTCATTGCATTGTTGAGCGCGAGATTCATCGCGGCGGGATCGTTGGTATTCACCTGCAGGATCAGATCGTGCTGCTTGTTCTCCGCTGCGGAAGCCTGCAGCATCTTTCCAATAGCAGGTCGGCTCTGCGTCTGCGCGGCGGCGCTTGCCTTTGCAGCCTTAGCGGCGGTGTTTGGCCTCAGCGAGGCGGCGGCAGGCTTCGACGTCGGTACCGGTGGTTCTCTGGCTTCCTGCGCCTCAGACAAACACGCGGCGGCCAGGACCGCGATGGTGCCCATCACTGCTACTCTCGCAATATGCTGAAACATACTCATGGTCGGTCTCCCATCGAGGAAAGGCTTTCGATCACCTTCAGTTGTCAGGCTTCGCAACGGCGTGTGGCCATTTGCACGCCGCGGCCATCTTCCCGCGCACCGTCTGGAGGCCAGCGAGAGAAAAAATTCCGTCATGGGCGGTCCCCACCCGGGGTGAGATGTGGATGGTGAGGTCCCCCTGGTCCGGAAGCGACTGCAGCAAGGGAACCGCATCGCCCTTTAAAGCGAGGCCGGCGCCAAATGCTGGCACCGTCGCCGCGATCTGCACCGGCTGACCGTCATTGACGCGATAGGAGATGACGTAGTCCTCGCCGCGGCCGGAGATTGCGGGTCCCGCGACCGCCAGTTCGGTATGCCCGCCGCGGCAGCGAATCGACAGTTGCATCGCAGGGCCGCTCTCAACCTGGCGCGACGACGTCGTGGCGGTAGCAATCGGTGTGTAGTCCACGGGCGAAGTCGTCTGGCTGACAATCCAGCCGTCTTCCTGAGGCGCCGGACGAGCCTGAGGCGCAATACCTCGCGACAGCTTGTCCAGACACTCCAACCGATCGGCGCGCTCCATCAAGGAACAGGCGCGAAGCCTTGCCATAGGATCGTCTGCCCCTTGCGCCAAGGCAATCTCGTTCAGGATAGCGAGTGCGACTGGGAGCGGGATGGTCCCGTGTTTCATTGCGATGCCTCTGTTGCGCGCGGCTGGCGATCGAGCCATGCCTGCGCCGCAGGGAAGCGCGTCAGGCCGGGCACCGTCGCAGCGAGGTTGATCGATTTCCATTTCGGATCGAAGCCTGGCGCCTGCAACTTGTCGATTCGAGAGAACAAGTAGTCGACGAAGCGCGCGACGCGCTCAAAGCGGTTTGACTTGACCGGCCAGTTGAAGGCGACCAGTAGGGTCGGCACGGCGATCGTCGCCACGCGTTCGCCCTGCTTGATCAGATTGGGATAGTCGGCGGCATCGAGAGTCGCGGGAAGATAGTAGTCCTCGAACTTGCTCTCGTAGGGGAGCGTCAGGAACTTGAACCCTGGCTCCCAGCGCCCGCGCACGAAAGCATCCACCGGCTTCGACGTAATGAACACGACCGCCGCCATCTCGCCTTTGCGCATCTGCTCCAGCGCGACCTGATGCGGGATGAACGTCTTTTCCACATCGAGACCCAGGCGACTGAAGATCAGCGGTCCCGAATAGGCTGCGGCGGTGCCCTGGTTGTTGAAATTCACCTTCTTGCCAACAAGGTCGTTCAGGCTATTGATTTCGGGTCGGACGAAGATATGCAGCTCAGACGGGAATAGATTGAGCACGTAGGCAAGCCGGCGCTGGATATCCGGCACCTGGCTCTTGTACTCGTCAAGCACATCGGAATTGATGATCGCGGCATCGATGCCGCGCAAATAGAGAAGTGAATTGACGTTTTCCGTGGGCCCCCGAGTCACGACCGGCAGAACATGCAGGTTGTCTCCGTCGTCAACCACACGGGCAATCTCTGCGGCAAGGCGGATCGGCGCGCCTTCAAGGAGACCCCCGGCGAGGCCGACCGTCCAGGCGTTCATCGTCAATTGCGGCTTTTGGGGCGGCGCCTCGCGCCGCACTGGACCAACGCTTTGCGTCCGAACATTTTTCGCCCGGGCATCCACCCAGGAAGGTTGAACGACCAGGAGCAGCGGTGCCAATGTCGCGAGCAAAGGCAGCGAGCGCGATCCAAAAAATCTGTTCATCGATCAACTCCTTTTCAGGCGCTTCCGCTTGCTGGTCCTCGCGGCGGCTCCGCGGCCCGCAGCACATCCTGCCAACCTTTGTTTCCGTCCCGAGCACGTCGCTGAGCCAATGTTGGCAACTTCGTCCTTTCCACGATCATTGAGCTACCGACGCAGCGCATCGAATCGCTGCTTCGCCTGCTTGATTCCGCCGGCTTCAGCCTTCGCGTAGAGAGCTCGTGCCTTCGTCGCGTCGCCCCGCGTCCCATACGTTCCCCATTTGGGGAGGATGAGCGGGTCATAGGTTTCCGCGAGCGTGAAGCTTGCCTGGGCACTGCCCGTTTCGGCGGCGCGCTCCAGCACAATCCGCGCCGCGCCGATATCGCCCCGCCCCAGCAGCACGCTCGCGAGCGCCACCAACCTTGCCACCTCCGCAGCATCCTCGGGATTGGGTTGAGGCTCGCCTAAAGCGTCCGCGACTGTTACCTGGTCTGCGGTTGGTTTTGCTTGCGCCTCGAATCGCTTGTCCGGCGCTGTCTCACCAACCGTCACGACCCCGGGCGCGACAGGCGCATCTTTCATGTGCCGCGCGAATTGGAGATCCCTTTCCAGCCCCTCGGCCCTGTCGCGCTCCTGCTGCAATGACCTGCGCAGCTCTGCGGAATCTTGCTCCGCTACCTGCTTCAGCCGGGTGGCTTCCTCGCCCGCTTTGGCCGCCAGCGTCGTCTGCGTCTCGACATCCCGGCGCGCGCTGGCGAGATCCCGCTCCAGCCGATCCGCCCGATCGTGCTGCTCCTGCGCAGATTTCCGCAACGCCGGCGCGCCGCCTTCGGCAGCCCGCCTGAGCTGTGCCTGTTCTTCGCTGGCCTTACTGGCTTGAGCCTCGTACGCGTATATCCTGGTGCGCGCGATCGAAAGGCCCTGCTCCAAGCCCTCCGCCCGCTCGTGCTCCTGCTGCAGGGACTTTCGCAGCTCCGTTGTGCCGCTCTCCGCCGTCTGCTTCAGCTGGTTAGATTCGCCACTCGCCTTGGCCGCCAGCGCGGTCTGCGCCTCGACATCCCTGCGCGCTGTGGCATGATCCTGCTCCAGCCGCTCCGCGCGCTCGCGCTCCTGCTGCAGGGACTTTTGCAGCTCCGCCGTGCCGCTCTCCGCCGCCTGCTTCAGCTGGGTAGATTCGCCACTCGCATTGGCCGCCAGCGCGGTCTGCGCCTCGACATCGAG
>JAQGKJ010000373.1 GCA_028290165.1 Bradyrhizobium sp.
CGGCCATTGGCGACGTGACGATCCGCGCAGATGTAAGGGCTCCGGACGGTACCACTTTCATTCGCGAGGCTCTGGTTTCGCTCGGCGCCGAAACCAGCCGACCATTTCTCATACGCGAATGGCGGCATGGAGATGTTGATTCAAGGGAGCTTGCGTTCAGAACGCAGCCTCGCGGCGACACGGAGGCTCCGGCAAAAAGCTGCTTTCGGATCGGGGAAGCCATCGGAACCTAGCGGGCAGCGGTCGTTCAGTGATTAGATCCGCACATCACCCGCGTGACTTCAGAACGACCGGCGCCTGTGGCCGCCTCGTCGAACCTTCTAGCTTCAACCGCTCGTAGACAACAGCCGGGCCCGGCTCCAAAACAGGACAGCCCTTATAGCGCTGCAAGTCAGACAGCGCATCCAGTCGTCTGCGTTCATCAACCAATTGTTTGGGTGCGTCCTCCGGAAATCTTTCATAGCCATAACCGGCGAGAGGTCCCTCCGAGAGCCAATATTCCAAGCGGGCGGCCCGTCTCGCGGCAAAGCGGAATGACGCTGCTATCGCATCGCACGTCATGGTTTCATCGACCGGGAGCAACATATAAGGCGGCGGCGACGGAATGAGGGGATAATAATTTGTGACGCATCCTCCTAACGCGCAAACGACGCCTCCCAAGAGGCTAAGTCGGATGAAAGAGGCCATCCCGCGCTGTGTCACTGTGCGGTCATCCGCTGTATGGTGTTTACGGGCGTTCGCGCACGGGTCGATGTATGCGGCATGTAGACGTTCATTTTTCGCCGATACTCCTCGGTCACCAGGCGGCTCTCAGCGCCGTCCCTGACCACGCGCGGCGTGATCAGGATGATGAGCTCTGTCTTTTTGACCGAATTGCTTCGGTCAGAAAATAATGGGCCAATTCCCGGCAGGTCGCCGAGCAGCGGGATCTGCGAACTAGTTTTCGAGGCCTGGTCCTGAATCATGCCACCTAAAGCCAAGACCTCGCCATCGTTGACGACGACGGTTGTTTTCACCCGACGTTGTTGAATGGTTGGCGAATCGATATTGGAGGTCGTGGTCTTCACCACACTACTGACCTCCTGCTCGATCTCGAGCTGTACTCGGCCGCTTTCGTTAATGCGGGGCGTCACCGAGAGAATTACACCCGTATCCTGCATTGTGATCGAGTTCACAATGGCTGTGCTAGCTGTCACCGTGCTAGTCGCCGTCTGCGTGGTAATCGGAACCTGATCACCGATCTGCAATCTGGCTGTCTTGTTATCCAGTACCATGAGCGACGGCGTTGAAATTACGTTGACATGGGTGAGCGCATTCAAAGCACTGAGCGTTGCCGCGATATTGGCTGCGTTGACTGCATAGTTGAACCCGGGGAAAGCTGCGGCGACGCCGCCCGTAATAAGAGATGAAAACGAGGCGGTGGGGGTTCCCCCTTTTTGAAGTTGCCATTGCACGCCATACTGAAGGTCATCGTTGAGCGTCACTTCGGCGATCACCGCTTCGATGAGAACTTGGCTCGGTACAACATCCAGGCTTTGAATCACGCGAAGAACGCGCTGGTAGTCTCGATCATTCGCCATAATAAGCAGCGAGTTCTTTGTGTCATCCGCCACGACTTTAAGCGGGGAGTCGGCGACGGGACCCGTCACTGACGTTGCCCCTACCGTGGGATCGGAGGTTGGCGCCTCATCATTGTTCAACATCCGCGCTAGATTCTGGAGATCGCCGCCGCCCGGCGCACCGCTCCGGTCGAGTACGTTTTGACCACCCCGATACGGTGGTGAATCAGTTGCCGGGACACCTGAACCGGACGCCTTCCCGCTTGTCCCGCCGAGACTGACTTGCTTCGAGCGCGGCGAGACATTTCGGGAGCGCACCACCTTCATTTCATCGGAGAACATTGACTGAAGCACAGCCGCTAATTCCGCCACAGGCCGATTCTGCACCTGATAGACGTGCAGCTGCGGCTCCGTTCCATTGGCCTTGGAATCGAGCCGCTTTATCCAGCTCTGGGCACGCGGCAGATAACTCGGTTGAGACGACAGAACGAGGATCGCGCCCAGCCTTGTGTTGGCGATGAAACGAACGCGGCCCTTTAGCGGTCCTTCCTTGTCCGACGAAAACACGGCTTTCAGTTCTTCGACCAATTTCTCGGGCTGGGAGGTCTTGACCGGGACAAGTGCGAACGACATGCCGCGCATCACGTCGATATCGAAAATCGAGATCGAATCGAGCATGCTATCGATTTCGCCCGGAGACCCTTTGAGTGCGAGAATATTCCGCGCGTCATCGGCCTGGACGATGGCGCCTCTCGGAACCATGGGTTCAAGGACGCGAGCAACTTCCGTTGCGGCGACGTATCTCAGCTGTACGATTCGCACGCCATTGCCGCCGATCGCGATTTGGGACACCGTACGGCCGGTCGACACAGTTCCAGTCGCGGCCTGATCGGCGGGCACGATTCGGTAGATGCCACGATTTTCCACTAAGGCGGCGCCGACCGGAGCGAGGGCTGCCTGAAATAATTCCAGCGCGTCAGGCTTGCTCACGGGCTGAGTGGTCTGAACCGATATCACTCCATCGACACGCGGGTCGACGACGTAGTTCACGCCAATCATATCGCCCAGAATGGTCTTGGCAGCCTGCTGCAAGGGGACGCTCGACAGATTGAGAACCACGTTTGCGTCGGCGTTGACCGTCGTTTGCCTTAAAGGGGATGCCCCGATCATGCGGCCATTGCCGCCCTCCGTTACTGGAATTGCCTGGGATGCCGGCGACGGCAGAGGAATCGCCGTGGGCCCGTCTGTCCGATCATAGGCGAGCGCATCCAACGACCGTGTCTGTTCGGGACGGCTTTCGCTTAGACTCGCTACAGTCGGACCTACGATGTTCGGACTGCTGCAACCTGAAACGGCAACCACTGCCAACCAACAGGTGGCAATCCTCGTCGCAGAGCTACGAGAAAGCAACAAAGCCACGACTCCAATGGTAAGGTAATGGTAAAGTAATGGTAAAGTGCCCGCTCAGAAGTCTCCGTAAATATTTGGTAAATCATCATGGTTAACACACCGTAAATTCGGACGATAAGTCGATACCAGTGGAACGGTCGGGGTGATGGCTGACGGCAAATATCTCCGAGGATCGGTTTGGCAGCGGCCGATCCGCGGCGCATATCGGCGGCCTAAATCACCGGTGGCCCAGCCCCAGTGTCAGGCCAGCCAATGTTACGTTGCTGAGAGGCGCGCACCGTTCGTCATGCACTCTCGCCTTGTTGCAAGAATGGGGTTCGGCAAACCGCGGGGCAGATCAATACGACATAATGACCGATGGCGCGCCTGCTCGGAGCTAGACAAGGAGCCTAGACGCGGAAGCGGTTGACTACGAAACTCGCCTGCGAGGACGGCATGATCGCGACTGAATTTCAAGGATCACTTGTTCTGACAACTTTGCCTGCAAGTCTGATACTGGCTGTCGCAAGCGCTTACGCAGGGAGTGCTAAATGTAGTCGGACAGACACGCTTGCAGGATGCATTTACGCTCGCGCAACTCGCAAGACAAACATCCGAAGAAGCGTCGGCGAGGCGTACGCCGAACTTAACTGCAATGCCGCTTTCAGCAAATGCGGTCCCAACAACCGCGATTAGGAATACTGCCGTCCATCTCAGCTTCATGACGAACTCCGCGAGTCGACCCTCGACAAACGATAACCTCACGCTTTCGGCTAGCTATCTCCGCGTCTAGGAGCCAACAGCGTCTGTAATCACGAATTCATCTATCTTACGCCCGGTTTCGAGCGCGGCCGATAGCCAGCGCGGCTGCTTGCCTCGCCCGGACCAGGTCTCGGATGGAACCTGGGGATTCCGAAATTTCGGAAATACACGGGGATATTTCCGACGAGGCACATTGGCTAGACCTTTTGAGGAAAGAGCCTCTGGTTGAACGGACAGCTCAACATTTGTCCGCGCACTAAGCCGGGCCAGTAGCTTTTCCAATTCAAGCTTCCGTGACGTCAAGCGGTCCGACAAAACACGGCCAATCTTCGCGTGCAGCTCCCACAACTTCTCAACGGTCATGGCATCGAGGTTCAACTGCTGGCTCATCGCTTTTTCCGGCAAGGTGCGCTTAGAAATATATAACAAATATAACACAATATAATAATTGTCACAAAGCAGCGCGGCTGTCCAGATCGCACAAACGCTGCATCGTCGTATCACGAGCGGCATCGATGTCTGCTTTAAGCTATTCTGGTTAAGGCAGAATTTGCATTTTTGGAGAGACACCGCTTCAATTGCGACGCTTAACATGATATGCACACGATTGATTTCTTTGCGCCGCTAAGGAAATCGATAGCGCGACTCTCCGCCACTGAACAACGCTGCAGATTGTGAAAGCCTAGACCGCGTGGCGATGATCAACAACACTCGCGATGTTCCTCACGATCTCACAAAATCTCGCCACGCGAGGCCAAATCGCGAATAAACTGTACACGCAACTTAAGCGCCGCATCAGGATAATGATGATAACGCATGGATGCTTTGAGCAAACCCGGTTGAAAAAATGGACATGGCAGCCGGTATCAAGATTCAATAGGCGTTGCGCTTACGCAAGACCTCAAGAAACGTTTTGATCAGAATCTGAGTATCTAGCCAAAGGCTCCAATTATTAATATACCACAGATCAAGTTTCACCCGCTCTGAGATGTGCTCAACTGACGGAGTCGCTCCACGAGCACCGTTGCATTGAGCCCAGCCTGTCAGGCCTGGTTTGACGTGATGACGAAACGCATAGTCACCGAGGATGCTTTGAAAGTAGTCATCGTGCACCAATGCGTGTGGGCGAGGTCCGATCAGGGACATCTCGCCATGTAGCACATTAAGAAGCTGGGGTAGTTCGTCGATACTTGTTGATCGTAGCAGTCGCCCAATGGCCGTGACCCGCGAATCATTGCGGGCCGCCTGGGTGACGACGTCCCCATCTTCTTCAACCGTCATCGTGCGAAACTTGAACATGACGAACGGCCTGCCGTTAAAACCTTTTCGGTGCTGCCTGAAAACCACCTGCCCTGGTCCATCAAGCTTAATAGCGAGCGCGGTAAGGGCCATCACTGGCATCAAGAGGATCAGGGCCACCGAAGCGATCACGATGTCCATTACACGTTTAGCAAGCCGCTCTGTCGCGCTGAGCGGCGCCCGCTGAATTTCGAGCGCCAATAGGCGCTGTCGTGCAGAAGACGAATAGTTCGTTAATGACCTTACTCGCGAATCCGGAAGGAGCCGCGCAGCAACGGGTAATATCTTGATGTACTCACGGACAAATTCGATTCGATCGGCATCAGCCCAAGGTAGCGCCAACAGGATTTCTTTACAGCTGTTTGCTCGCACAAAGTTGACAGCAGAATTGACAACGCGTTTGTCAACCGACAGCCGCACTTCCGGATCATGATCTCGGCTCAGTGTAAAATGATTGACGTCGGCTGCACCAAAAATAGTCAGCATATCTTGGGGTTCTAAGGCCGCTACCTCATTAAAGTCGCCTATCAGAACGATGTCGCCTAGACCAACGGCGCCGCGAGAAACAGCCGATTCCAACGCAAT
>JAQGKJ010000707.1 GCA_028290165.1 Bradyrhizobium sp.
ACCAGCTGGGCACGCTGACGGGAGCGGACACCACCTTGAACGCCGCGTGGGTGATCGTGCCGTTGATCCTCATCGCGGAATGCTTCTCATGGTATGCGGTGCTGACCACCAACTATTTGGGCAACGCCATCGAAAATTCGATATGGGCCGTTGCTTTCTTCGTGGTTGGGATTGGCCTTTGCCGGTTGCTGCCGGATTTCGACGCTCCGGCTCGCGTGGTCCTCGCCATCGCGGTAACAGGGATTGCAGGCTATCTGGCGTTTCTCATGACCATCGACGTCCCGATGTATCTGAGCCGATGGCGGGCCGGGGTTGCCGATGGCAGCAAGCTTCTGGGACCTCTCGAGGGGCTCCGTGACGTGAGCACGCGTTGGGTCGTGACGCACGAACTTGCTGAGTGGAAGGACGAGATTCCCTGGATGTCGCTTTATTTCAGTGCGGCGGTCTGGGCCAGCCTCGCGCTGTGCGTTTTCTACTCGCTCGAGGGTCATCTCCCGCGCTAGTGGCGGCGATATTTTCTCGCCGGCGTGGATTGCGCACCAGCGCTTGCTGTCTCTCTGAGCGAGGCGCTCCGCGCCACCGGGCTGCCAGAATAGCGTTGCAATGGTTTTACCTGCCACAGTGCCTTTGCCGATGCAGCAGCGCAAAGAGCCGGCGCCGTCGTCATCATCATCATCATCATCATCATCATCATCGCCGCCGATGCATTCTTCTCCGGGCAAGGGCAGAGAATTGCGGCCTCGGCGTTGCAGCACCGGCTGGCAACAATCAGCCTCTACGAAGACCATGTTGCCGCGGGCTGCTTGATGAACTATGGCCAGAACGTCGCCGAATTTCATCGGCAGGCAGCCAACTACGTGGACAGGATCCTAAAGGGCGCCAAGCCTGAGGATCTGCCGGTGGAGCAACCCACCAAGTTCGATCTTGTCATCAACAGCAAAATGGCGGCGGCGCTGGGGCTGGCGATTCCGCAGGAGCTCCTGGTCTCCGCCGATCGAGTGATCGAGTAGCTTTGCTGCGGTGCATATGTCTCCTGTTGGCGCCTTGAGATATGGATCGACCCATCCGGGAACATTCGCGTTCGCCGTGTGATGTGGTAGCCTGACACAAAAGGAGACGCCATCGTCGCATTGTAAGAAGGGGGGAGGGTGATGCGATTGGATCAACTAAATCGGCGCGAGGTCGTTGCAGGACTTGTCGGAGCGGCGGGCATGGCCGAGCGTGGCGCGAGCGCAGCAGCCTGAGCGGTTGCGGTGGATTGCGTATATCACGTCGAACGCAGAGAACGGTCCCGACTCGATCTGGGCCGCATCCTTCCGCAAGGGGCTTGAAGAGCACGGATGGGTCGAGGGCCGCAACGTTCGGATCGACTCTCGTTTCGGGGAAGGCGACGCAACTCTCACCCCGAAGCTCGCAAAGGAACTGGTCGAACTTGGGCCTGATGTGATCGTCGCGGCGACCACGCCTGCGGGTTACGGCGGTGCGGCAGCAGACCTTGTCCATACCGATCGTATTTGTGCAGGTCCCGGACGCGGTTTCTGCAGGATACGTCACTAACCTCGCGCGTCCAGATGGCAATGTCACGGGCTTCACCAATTTTGAATTTTCGATTGGCGGAAGGTGGCTGCAGGTCATAAAGGAATGCTCACCGGCCGTCAGTCGCATCGCGATTGTTTTTGATCCGGCAAATCCCTCCTGGGCCGCTTACTTGCGAACGATTGAGGCGGCCGCGCCTTCGTTCAAAGTGCAGCTGATACCGGTCAGCGTGCGGGATGCAGCAGAAATCGAAGCGGGTATCACTTCATTCGCACGCGAACCGAATGGCGCGCTCCTTGTGCTCCCCCAGTCCGGTAGCCACACTGCATCGCAACGCGATCATCGCCATGGCGGCACAGCACCGTCTGCCTGCCGTCTATCCATATCGCTTCTTCGTCACGAATGGCGGCTTGATATCCTATGGAGTCGACCTGCCTGATCAAAACCGGCAAGCGGCATCCTATGTCGATCGCGTGTTGAAGGGAGCCAAGCCCGCCGATCTGCCGGTCCAGCTTCCGACGAAATTCCAGTTGGTGATTAATCTGAAACCCGCAAAGATGGTTGGCCTCGACGTGCCGGCCACGCTGATCGCCCGCGCCGACGAAGTGATCGAATAACGTGCCCTGTGATGTCTTGTCCCGTCAGCGGCTTGAACCACGGTAACGTAACGCCTCGACCAGCAGAGCGAACGCCGGCGCGGCTTGCCGGCGGCTTGGATAATACAGGTGATAGCCTGAAAACGGCGGGCACCAATCGGCGAGGACCCGGACGAGGCGTCCTTCGGCGACGTGCTCCTGCACCTCGTCTTCGGCCAAATAGGCCAGGCCAGATCCCGCCAGCGCCGCATTC
Organism: Bradyrhizobium sp.; assembly: GCA_028290165.1. Next base: position 2,386 of record JAQGKJ010000707.1, read on the forward strand.
ACTCTCAGCGCGATGTTGTTGAACACCAGCTGTCCTTCGACGTGCACCTTCAGTGCGCGCCCCCGCTTTTCGAATTCCCAGGCATAGATGCTGCCATAGGTCGGCAGCCGGATATTGATGCAGTCGTGCGCGGTCAGGTCCCGCGGTGCTTCGGCATCGGTCGCGTGGCGAAATAGGAAGGCGAGCCGACGACCGCCATGCGAAAATTGGGGCCGATGCGCACCGCAATCATGTCCTTTGCCACTTGCTCGCCGAGACGAACGCCGGCGTCGTAGCGCTCCGCGACGATGTCGGTGAGGCCATAGTCGACGTTGAGCTCGACCTTGATGTCGGGATAGCGCGGCAAGAGCTTTGCCAGTGCAGGCCAGAGGATCGCTTCCGCAGCGTGCTCGCCGCTGGTAATGCGGATGGTGCCCGCGGGCTTGTCCCGGAGTTCGCTTAGCCCGGCGAGCTCCGTCTCGATCTCGTCGAAGCGCGGTCCGAGCGCTCCGAGCAGGCGTTCGCCCGCTTCGGTGGGCGCGACGCTCCGTGTGGTGCGAGCCAGAAGTCGCAAGCCCAGTCGAGCTTCGAGGCCGCGGATAGTATGGCTCAGCGCCGACTGCGAAACGCCGAGTTTCGCCGCCGCCCGTGTGAAGCTGCGCTCCTTCGCAACGGCGAGGAAAGCGAGGACGTCGTTCAGGTTTGCCCGGGGCATTTATGAATGCAGCTCATGAATCCTTGCGCGTTTTAGCATCTAATCGCACGGCTTCCATCCTCTTAGATCACCACCGACGCCGGGCCGCACACCGCATCAGACGCCGATGGCTCGGGATCGATGGGAACTGAGGCGCGTTAGGCCCTCATCCTGTCCGAGGAGGAGATCATGGAAATCAAGCGAAGCGGTTCACGGCCCTCCGGAAAAGGACCGGTGGAGTATTTCACCGGCACGGTGCGCGTCGATCCCTTGTTCGACGCGCCGGAGCCTGCGCGCGTTCGCAGCGCCAGCGTCACGTTCGAGCCCGGCGCTCGGACCGCGTGGCACACCCATCCGCTTGGGCAGACTCTCATCGTGATGTCGGGCCTTGGCTGGGCGCAGCGCTGGGGCGGGCCGGTCCAGGAAATCCGGCCGGGCGATGTCGTCTGGTTCGAGCCCGGCGAGAAGCACTGGCACGGTGCGACGCGCACCACGGCGATGACGCACATCGCCATTCAGGAAGCGCTCAACGGCAGTCCGGTCGATTGGATGGAGAAGGTCAGCGATGAGCAATATCCCGACGCCGCTCAGGGCTGATTGCGAAACGATCCCTACAGAATGGAGAAACCACGATGAAGAAGCGCAAACTTGGAAAAAGCGGGCTCGAAGTTTCCGCGATCGGCCTCGGATGCATGGGGATCAACTTCAGTTATGGCCACGTCCTCGACAAGCAGCAGGCTATCGATCTCATCCGCGGTGCGGTCGAGCGCGGAGTAACCTTCTTCGACACCGCAGAGGTCTATGGCCCGTTCACGAACGAGGAGCTGGTCGGCGAGGCGCTGGCCCCGTTTCGCGACCAGGTGGTGATCGCCACCAAGTTCGGCTGGAGGATCGATCCCGAGACGGGCAAGCCGATCGGCATGGACAGCCGGCCACAGCATATCCGCGAGGTCGCGGACGCCTCGCTGAAGCGGCTGAAGATCGACGTCATCGACCTGTTGTATCAGCATCGCGTTGATCCGGACGTGCCGATCGAAGAGGTGGCGGGTACGGTGAAGGAGCTGATCCGGGAGGGCAAGGTCAAGCATTTCGGCTTGTCCGAACCTGGCGCGCAGACCATCCGGCGCACCCATGCGGTCCAGCCGATCACCGCAATTCAGAACGAATATTCGTTGTGGACGCGCGGGCCGGAAAAGAACGGCGTGCTGCAGGCCTGCGAGGAACTGGGTATCGGCTTCGTGCCTTACAGCCCGCTCGGCAAGGGCTTCCTGACCGGAACGATGAACGAGAACACCAAACTCGCCAGCAACGACTTCCGCACCATTCTGCCGCGCTTCGAGGCCATGAAGGCCAACCAGGCGCTCGTCGACCTGCTCGGTCGGATCGCGAAAAAGAAGAATGCTACTCTCGCGCAAATCGCGCTTGCGTGGCTGCTGGCGCAGAAGCCGTGGATCGTGCCGATCCCCGGTACCACAAAGCTAAACCGGCTCGAAGAAAACCTCGGCGCGGCGGATGTCGAGCTGACGGGAGACAACCTCGCCGAGATCGAACGCGCTGCGTCTGCGATCACGATCCAGGGCGCGCGCTACCCCGAGCAACTCGAAGCAACGACCGGCCGCTGAGCGGGAGCGCGTGGTCACGCAGCCATGCAGCGCCAGACGTGAAAGAGCACAGTGGAGCGCGCGCTTGCTCTCCGACTGCCCGGGCCAGGTAGACACGGCTCAGGCGAGCCGCAAGGTGAGCTGACGGTCCGGGCCGGCGTAGCTGGCAACGAAGTCACGTATATGCTCGGGGACCGCGATGCCTTCGATATCGCAGCGGGTCTGAATTTCGAGGGCGACATATTCCGAGACGTCCTCCGACCAATGCTCGAGCGTGTTGAAGGCGACAACCCGGATCGGGTCGTTGAATTGTCCCGATATCAGATCGGTGATGATGGTTTCGAGGTCTGCCCGTTCGACTTCGGCCTCGCGGTAAACAGTGCCAAGACCGGTGAAGCGATCAATGACGAGGTAGACGGTCTGATCCGCGCCATAGGGCACTGTCCTCGGTGTCCAGCCCACTCCAGGCATACGCACCTCCTGCATAACGCAACCCCGACTCAAGCCTTAACGCTGGAGCTTCGTTCCCGCTTCTGCGCCGTTATTGTACGGGATAGGACCAAGGTCGAAATTCCCTTATGACCTCAGCCATCGGTTCAAGGCACTTTTCTGCCCTGTGGGGAGGGGCAAAATCACGAGGCCCGGACTCCTATAGGCAAGCCGGTCCTCGTGGCCACTTGCGCATTATCCCTAGTACGGCCAATCAATCGGCGAGTGCTTCAATCGTCGTTTGATCATCTCGCTGCGCAACTGATCGGCGTACTGACGAACTGTCGGGTTCGCCATGAATTGATGCTTGTGTGCTCGATCAGCTTCGACCTGTTGTCGAATGTTTTCGTAGAAACGAGTGAGCCGTTCGTCCGGCATACGTTCGACACTCATGATCAACTCCTGCCTCAACGCAGCGCTTTTCCCTTGGGGCCGAGCCCTTCTTAGCGCGGCGGTCTTAGTTCGCTGGCGAGCCAGCCCACCGCATCAGTTTTCAATGGGTCTATGGAAAATGAAATCTTTTCGGTGCGGTGGCAAGTGCTGCACTCGAAGGTGTGCTGCTCAAACCCCCGCTCGCCAGGCGAAATTCGAGCCAATCCCATCCTGTGCTTGCAGGTAGGACACATCGGTCGCTCAGTAATGGAACTACGCATCGCCCGCCGCCCAACCCGAATGATAGGCGTTCAAACCAACGCAGGTCTGTCCGGTGTCCGACTCTCGGAAAAATTTTGCCGCCGCAAGTTTGGCGCCTCCAGGAGCCGCAGGGTACCTGCGTCAGCCTTCCTTCAAAATACCCTTGACCTTGGCGATCGGCCATTGCTCGTCTTGAGGGCGTACCCGGACACGCGTTCCGTCGTCGGAACTAATTAGCGCGTGTGAGGCGACTTCGTCGTTTATCTCGAACAGCCGCAGCTCGGTCGTTGGAAGCCACATTAACGTATGGTCTATGTCGCCGGGGAAGATCTGCCACGTCGACCCATCGTCCAGTTTGACGACATGGCTTTCGGTATGCTCGATGATTTTCATGGCTTGGCTGCTTCGGCGCTCATATCCAGCGGAACGGTGCAGTGAACGGGTTCCGATTTCCCTTGCGCAGAGGGCTAACGTCTCCGTCAAGCCAATCCTGCTCGTCGGCTAACGCCCTCCAGGCGGCCTCCATTCTTTTGTACCGCTGGTAAGCTGGCTCACCGGTCGCACTCTCCGCGAGGTGAGCACAATTCTCTGCGTTTTCGCGAAAAGTTTCGGATTGTTTCACGGCGTCCCTCCCTGTTCAAAGAAAGATCTAGGCCGCAGGGGAAGGATCGCAACGATGGTTCCAATGAATTGTTCGTAAAGGTGGAACATCCGACGCTCCGATTCCGAAGTTTAGAAAGGGGCGGTGAATGCCGTTCGTTCGGAACGCCAGGAACGGACATTTCTTTCAAGTCGGTTTTTGACCCCGAAACCGACCTGGACGCAACGACGACTGATCCAGTCCGATATGGCCATTAATCTCAAGGTGGCGAAGGCGCTCGGCCTCGCCATGCTACCCTCGGTGCTCGCCCGCGCCGACGATGTGATCGAATGAGGCGGCGGGAGTTCATCACGCTTGTCGCGCGCGCGCAGCAGGCGGCGATGCCGGTGGTCGCATTCATCAATGGCGGTTCAGGAGTTACCTCAGCAAGATTGGTGGCCGCGTTCAGCAAGGGCCTCAAGGAAAACGGCTACATCGACGGCAAGAACGTGACGGTTACGCGCGAACGCCCCGATGCCCTCTTCGCCGCTCCCGACATATTTTTCGCCAGCCGCGCTGCGCAATTTGCAACCTTTACGGCGCGTGAAAAGATTCCGGCAGCCTATGCGGTGAGTGAGCTTGTCGTTGCCGGCGGGTTGACGAGTTACGGGACCGACTTCGCGGATTTGTATCATCAGGTCGGCGTCTATTCCGGCAGCATCCTCAAGGGCGCCAAGACAACCGACCTGCCGGTACTGCAGTCGAGCAAATTCGAGTTCGTCATAAACCTTCAGACGGCGCGCGCGTCGGCATTGAAGTGCCGCCCGGAGTTCTGACCATCGCCGACCAGGTTATCGACTAGAGACGCTGTTTGCTGGAGCGAGCGAGTCCGAACCTGTGGCACAAACCGGACGTGATGCTTGCGCCGGCTCATGTCGGATGGATTGGTGCGACAACAGCGTTCGGCTATCGCTCCATTGACCCAATAGGGGTCGTGGTTCCGCATGTGTCATATCTAGCGCACTGAAGACCTTTTCCTCGAACGTGTCCTGTCTGCCGCACTGTAGACGTATTCCGACGTTCATGCTCACGGCGTGTCTGAGGGAACGCTCAGCAGGTTTCTGCTTGTTTCTTCTATCCTTGAGGAGAAGTACCGTGATGAAGATTGTGATTATAGCGGGTGCAATGCTTGCCGTGGTGACTGCTGCTGGCGCTGCCGACCTCCCGCGCCCACAGCCTGTCTATCAGCAGGCTCAAGTCGGCAAGATGCCGATTGGCAAGGCCCCAATCGGGAAGACCCCAATCGGCAAGGCGCCCCTCGGGACGCGGGCCTACTAATACGCGGTATTGACTCAGGTCTCGTTGAATCTGACCTTTATCGTCGACAGTTGAAGGGCGAAGCGTGACAAATAGGCCGAAGAAATTAGGACTATGCTTGCTTGCGGGAGTCACGCTCGCTGTTTTGCTCCAGTGCAAAATCCAATCAGCTTCTGCACAGGAGATTGACACTCGCGCCGGTTCGGAACGTTTCATTTCCCAGAGACGGGAGATCCACAAGCGCACCGCCGACGCGAATGCGCTTGTTTCCAGCGAGGCGCCCATTGAATCCAAACCGGCGCCACAGTCGACTCGAAAGCCGGGGTCGGGATCAGCAAAGGGCCCCTACTACGTCGATTTCAGAGCCAGAACGGCGGCGAGCTGGGGACACGCGTTCGTCTGGTTTGGGAAGACAAGCGAGCGAGAAGTTGAAGTCGCGGGCCTTACCCCTGCGGGAGACACCCTGGCTTATGTAGTTGGTTATTTGACGTGGGTGCCGTCCGATACCGGGGCAAGCTACGGCGATCTTGATCCGCAATACGTGACCGCTAGTTACCGAGTTTACTTGAATGAGCCGGACGCAAAGAGGGTTTTCGCATACATCAAGAAATTACAGGCGAGTTCACCGGTCTGGAACGCCGAAATATCCAATTGCACTGCGTTTATCGGCAGCATTGCAGATTTTATGGGATTGAAAGTTCCTGTTCGCTGGCAGCGTCCTGAGGACTACGTCAACAGCCTCAAGGCGATGAATGGCGGGCGCCAGATAGTCCACCTGTCGTCAGAACAATAGCTAGCGTTCGCCATTGGCCGATACTGTTGCAAAAGTCGAAAATCGAACGACGCTAAAAATCTCGCGAAAGTCGATTTTTAGACGTCTCTATCGCTGCGAGGCTCGATAGCGCCGCTACGAAGGTCCGTGGTCGTTTTTGAGTGAAGCGATATGGTCCCTCACGTCGCTGCGCGCGAAACGCATCAGCGCTCCTAAAAAATTTCGTTCATCGGGCGGAAAAGACTTTTTCAACACTATCGACCCCAAGCAGACCTCAAAGCGGTGGCCGCCAATTTGATCCTTCTTCGCATGGCCGGTCTTTTATTTGTGCCAGTAACGCCTGAATAATTCTGTCGCGAGGAGTATTGCGATCAACGCAGTGGCGATCAAAGCTGAATGACGAATTTCTATTCGAGACAATCCAATCTCGTAATGAGCTACATATCCGAGCGAGAAAGCTACCAGCGTTGCGGAACCGGTTACGACGGCAAACCTAATGACCAAGCCGCGCCGATTTTCCATAAACTTTACAACCCTATTGAGCGTGTCAGCGGCAAAAGGCCTGTTAACCAGCTAATTCTGAATACGGTGTCGTTGGCACCTGTGACTCGATTGCCTTTTCCTCGGCAAGTACCTTCGGCTTACGCAACCATACATAAATTTGGGCCGCGATCAGCAGGACGCAGATCGCGAGAAAGAACGCACTGATCGGACGCTGGATGAAGGTCGTGAGATCGCCACGGGAGATTAACAGGCTTCGACGGAAGTTTTCCTCGAAGCGTGGTCCAAGCACGAAGCCGAGCAGGATTGGAGCAGGGTGGAAATCGAGTCGCAGCAGCACGTAGCCTACTACGCCAATCACAAGGGTCTCGCCGACCAGGAACATGTCGTTGCTGGCGGCATACACCCCGATGCATACGAAGAACATCGCACTCGGATAGAGGTAGCGGTAAGGAATGCTCAGCAGTTTCACCCAGAGACCGATCATCGGCACGTTCAGAATGACCAACAAGATATTGCCGATCCAGAAGCTCGCGATCAGCCCCCAGAAGATGTCCGCGTGCTGGCTGATGAGTTGCGGACCGGGAACGATGCCGTGAATGATGAGCGCGCCCAGCAGCAACGCCATGACGGTGTCGCCCGGGATTCCCAAGCTCATGGTCGGGATGAAGTCACCCTGCACAGAGGAATGCGTCGACGCCTCGGGGCAGGCGACGCCCTCGATCGCACCGTGGCCGAAACGCTCGGGCGTCTTCGATATCTTCTTCTCGGTGGCGTAAGACACGAAGGAGGCGATCGTCGGCCCGGTACCCGGAATGAGGGCACAGAGGCTGCCAATGAACGTGCCACGGATCATAGGCCAGAACGCCAGCTTTAGATCTGCCTTCGACGGAAACATGTCGGAGATTCCGACTTTGGCGTATTTCATGTCGACGGTTTCGGTATTGTTGATGCTGTTCATGAATTCGGCGATGCCGAACATCCCGAGCGCCAGGGCGATGATTTCGACGCCGTCGAATAACTCGGTGATGCCGAAGGTGAAGCGGGGTTGTCCGGTCTCGATGTCCGATCCGACGATGCCGACCAGCAGGCCGAGAACCGTCATCGCGATGCCCTTGAGCGGCGACCCCTTCGCCAGTGTCGAGCCCGCGAGCAATCCTACAAGCATGAGCGAGCAAACCTCAGCGGGCCCGAACTTGAGGGCTACGCTGACAAGGAAGGGCGCGAGGAAAATCATCTCGGTTATGCCGAACGACGCACCGATGAAGGCAGCGATGATGGTGATGCCCAGCGCCGTACCGCCCTTGCCCTGCTTCGTCAGCGGAAACCCGTCCAGGCAGGTTACGGCGTGAGGCGGATGACACGGCAGATTTAACAAAATCGAGCAGATAGCTCCGCCGTACTGCGCTCCGTAATAGACGCCGGAAAGCATCAGGATCGCAGGTACCGGCTGCATCCCGAAGGTCAGCGGGAGCAGAATCGAAATCGTCGCGACCGGCCCCATCCCCGGCAGTACGCCGACAAGGTTACCGACTACCACACCGAGGAAGCAATACATTAGGTTATGCGGCTCAAGCGCTACGCCAAAGCCGTACCAGAGATCGGTAATCGCAGTT
>JAQGKJ010000380.1 GCA_028290165.1 Bradyrhizobium sp.
TTGAAAGCGACCCGGTTATGCGGGGCATTTTCGGGCGGCGGCGTGCCCATCAAGACGTTGCCGACCTGCCATGCCGCGACCTGGTCCATCAGCCTCAGAGAGTCGCCCCGCGCGTCCTGCGCGTTGACGATCTCGCGCAGCGGCCGCGTATTGCCGAGCCGCGCCAACCCGGAATAAAGCTGCACCAAGTCCTGCAGCGTGACGCCGACCCCGCCAAGACCCATCGCCAGCCCCGGCGCCTCATCCTTCGGCAGCACCAGATTGGCGCCCGCCTGCTTCAGTCGCGAGGCCAGACGGCTGGCACCAACCCGGTCAAGCAAAGCGATGGCCGGCACGTTCAGCGACTGTTGCAGCGCCCGGCGCACCGCCACCGTGCCCTGAAAGGTCATGTCGAAATTTTCCGGCGCGTAAGAGCCGAACCGGATCGGCCGGTCGTCGATCAGGCTTTCCGGATGAACGAAGCCGTCTTCGAAGGCCAGACCATAGATAAACGGTTTTAGGGTCGATCCCGGCGAGCGCACCGCCCGGGTCATGTCGACCTGGCCCGCGCGCCGGTCGTCGAAATAATCGGATGAACCGACGCGTGCCAGCACGTCGCCACTCTCATTGTCCACCGCGAGGATGCCAATCGAAATATTCGGACCGAGGGCGATCGCGCGGTCGCGTGCCAGCGCTTCGAGAGCCTTCTGCACGCCGGCATCCAGCGTCAGCCTGATGACATCGGCATCTTTCACGGTCGCGGTGGCAAAATCCGCAGAATGCGGTGCGAGGATAGGCATCGGCTTGCGCAGCCGCGGCACCGGCGTGGCTTTGGCCTGAGCCGCATCTTCTTCCCGCACGCGGCCCTCTTCGACCATGCGATCGAGCACGCGGTCACGCGCCGCCCGCGCGGCGTCAGGATAGCGATCGAGCCGGCGGGTTTCCGGCGATTGCGGCAACGCCACCAACAGCGCCGATTCCGCCAGCGACAGCCGCTTCGGTTCTTTACCGAAATAGGCGATCGACGCGGCGCGAACGCCTTCGAGATTGCCGCCGAACGGCGCCAGCGCCAGATAGAGATCGAGAATCTGGTCTTTTGTCAGTTGCCGCTCGATTTCGAGCGCGCGCACCATCTGGCGCAATTTGGCGTAAACCGATCGCTCCCGCCGCGGCTCCATCAGCCGCGCCAACTGCATCGTGATGGTCGAGCCGCCGGAGACGATGTGCCCGCGGCTGACGAGCTGAAACGCCGCGCGGCCCAACGCGAGCGGATCGACACCGGCGTGTGAACGGAAGCGCCTATCCTCATAGGCCAGCAGCAGTTTTAGATAGCCGGGATCGACGCCCGTCCTGGCGTCGACCGGCAGCCGCCAGCGGCCGTCGGCCATCGCATAGGCGCGCAACAACTTGCCATTGCGATCGACGATCGAGGTGGAAACTTGCCGGGCCTGGTCAAGCGGCAATGGCCCGAGCGAGACGACCCAGGCCGCAATGGCGCCGGAGACGGCAAGGACAGCGAAGCTTACGACGGCAGCGATGTGAACAATGCGCCGCCTACCAACGCCATCATGGCCGGGCTTGTCCCGGCCATCCACGTCTTCCTTGTTTGCGACGACAAAAGTCGTGGATGCCCGGGACGAGCCCGGGCATGACGAGGAAGTTTGTGTGCCCGCTTCGCTCATTTCGCCGGGCGCACCTCGACCGATCCGGTGCCGCTGCGGCCATAGCGCGAGGGGTTGTACATGTCCTCGACGTAGGCCTGCGGCAGCACGTATTTACCCGGCGAGACAGCGCGCACCACATAGGCCACCGTAAACACCGCCTTGTCGTCGGCGGCGCGGTCGATGGCCGCGGTGAAGCGGTCGTCGCGGAATTCGGTATTTTCGGGCTCCTCGCCATCTTCGATCCAGTCCAGCGTGCCGGTGTCGCCGGACGAGACCAGATGCGGGTTATCGATCTCGAGGCCGGCCGGGAGATAATCCGACACCATGATGTGACCGTATTCCGGTTTTGCTTCCGTGATCTTGAGCACCACAGCAAAACGATCGTTCTGCTTGGCCTTCGAGACATCGGCCGGCTTGCCATCGAGCGTGAAATAATTGCGCTCGATCTTGAAACCGTTGGAGGCCGCGGGCTCCGGCGTGATCGGCGCGCCGCTGACCGAGACCACCGCCTGGACCGGCGCGTCGCCTGTGTTGGTGATCTTGATCGGCTTGCCGGCCATCTCGGTTGCCTTGTAGCTGCGATAGAGCGCGGTCTTGACGGCGGCGCCGTCGAGATCGAGGCTCATGGTTTCCTTCGACAGTGCGCGCGACGCCAGCACCAGCCAGGCATTTTCCTGCGTGGACGTGTAAGGCGTCAGCCCGCGTGCCACTTCGACGCGCGCGACCGCCTGCGTCAGAGTCGCCCTCGGCGCATTGCCTTCGCTTGCGAGCGAAACCAGCGCCGCGGCATCCCGCAAGGCACTGCCGTAGTCGACCCGGCCGAACTCCAGCACCGGTTTCGGCGCAAGGCTATCGAGCGCCGCGGCATAGACCCGCTCTGCCCTGCCCTTGTCGCCGACCAACGCCAGCGCCGCCGCCAGTTGCGACTTTGCGATCGGCGTCGCCAGATTGCTCAGCTTGGTATCGGCAAGATAACGCAGGTCGCCGATCGGCGCCGCGCCGTTGCGGGCGAGCACATAGAGCCCGTAAGCGAGGTCGCGCCCGCCGTCCTTTTCGGGCTCGTTGGCGTTCACGACTGAATTGCGGATGCGATCGAGCGCGCTCTTGAACAGCAGATCCGGCACCGCAAATCCCTTTTCGCGGGCGCGGGTCAGGAACTCCGTGACGTAGGCATCCAGCCAGGCGTCGTCGCCGCCGGCCGACCACAGCCCGAACGACCCGTTCGAGCCTTGCCGCGCCAACAGCCGGTCGATCGCATCCTTGATGCGCTGATCGACTTCGGTGTCCATGGCAAGATGGGCGCCGGCCGCCAGATCATTGACGTAAAGCAACGGCATGGCGCGGCTGGTGATCTGTTCCGAACAGCCGTGCGGGTAACGATCCAGCGCCTTCAGGATGGTCGCGGCGTCGAGTGCCGTCGACATGCTGGCCGACAGCGAGACACCGCCGGTGCCCGGCACCAGGTCCGAGAACATATCGGAGGTCAGGGTCAGGCTCTCGCCCTTGGCCAGGGTGCGGATCGACCGGCGCGCGAGGATCTGCGTCGCCGGCTTGACGTCGAGCGCATAATGCCGCGCCAGCGTCAGCCCGTTCGGGCCACCGATATCGACATCGAGGTTCGCGGTCCCGGCACCGCCGGCATCAAGCGCCAGCGCCATCGAGGTTCGCTGCTTGGCGGCAAGTTTTACAGTCGTTAGGGAATTGCCCGTGACCTTCACCGGCCCCGACGGTTTGACGTTGATGGTGTAGTCGCCAGGCGCACCTTCGACGTTGTCCAGATCAAAACTCATGGTGCCGTGATCGCCGTTGAGCAGGAAGCGCGGCAGCGTTGCCGTCAGCACCACGGGATCGCGTACGGTGACATCGGTCGTGGCACGCCCGAGTTTTGTGGCGGTCCAGGCCACCGCCATCACCCGCGCAGTGCCGGCGAACTCCGGAATGTCGAAATTGATTTCCGCCGAGCCGTCGGCAGCGACCGTGACAATACCCGAATAGAGCGCCAAGGGCTTCTGCGTCGGCGGGCTGCCCTGCAATTCGGCTCCGGAATCGCCGCCGGTCTTGAGCTGGCCGCGGGTGCCCTGCATGCCGTCGATCAGCTGCCCGTAAAGGTCGCGGATTTCCGATGTCATGCGGCGCTGCCCAAGATAGTAATCGTCCGGCGCCGGCGGCTTGTAATTGGTCAAATTGAGAATGCCGACATCGACCGCGGCAACCACGATTTTTGCGTCTTCGCCGGGGTTAAGACCGCCAAGTCTAATCGGCAGCTTCATCGTCGTGTTCGGGCGCACCAATGCCGGCGGCGTAAGCGCGATCTGAAGCGAGCGGGTCTTCTTGTCGATGCCGAACCATTTCAGGCCGATGGCGCGCCCCGGCATCCGCAGTGCTGCCGCATCGAGCGGGCGGCGCAGCGTCGCCACCACATAGGCGCCGGTGCCCCAATCCTTGCCGACGGGAATCTTGACCTGGGCGGTGCCTTCCTTGACGTCGGTGGTTTGGGTCGTCAGCAGCCGGTCGCCGAGCACATTGATGGTCAGCTTGCCGGCCGAGCGCGCATTGACTGATACCACCATGGTGTCGCCGGATTGATATTCCGGCTTGTCGATCGACGTCTCCAGCAAGTCGGGCGTATCGGCACTCCCATCGGAATACCAGCCGACATCGAACTGCACCGATGTGAGCGGCCCATCGGCGTCGGTCGATTTGACGTCGAGGCGATAGCGGCCGGGCTGCGGCGACAGCGTGATGCGGGACGGCTTGTCCGCGGCAATGGTCAGATCGCCGTCGGCGACGCGGCTGGTCGAATTGACCGGCTCGTATTCCCACGACGAATTCTGGCGATACCACTGGTAGCGGGATTCAACTTTCAACAGCTCGTAGCGCAGGCCGTCGCGCGCCAACTGCTTGCCGTCGGGGGCGACGAACACGACGTCGAAACCGGCCTTGTCGCCTTCGGCGACGCTTTTGTCGCCGAACACCGGCTTGACGCCGATCATGGCTGCCGCAGGCGCGACCGGCAGCACCAGTTTGCGCTCGACCGCGCGGCCGCCGGCTTCCGCCATCCGGATGAAGATCTGGGCTTCCTGCGGACGCGTCGATGTGGGCTGTTTTGCCAGGCTGACCGGGAAGATCGCAACGCCATTGGCGTCGGATTCGGGCAGGTTTTCGATCGGGTTGCGCTCGTTGCTGGTGGTCTCCTCGTCGGCGACCCC
>JAQGKJ010000836.1 GCA_028290165.1 Bradyrhizobium sp.
TGGTACTTCTGCTGGTGGCCGGCACGCAGTTTCTGCCGCCTTCGCGCGTGCTGGGATTTCATGCCACGTCGCATTTCGATGCCGCCTTCATCGTCATGACGGCGAGCACACTCCTGACGCTGCCATCAAATCTGGTGTCCGGGCTTTATCGTGCGCGCGGCCTTTATAGTCGCGCGGTCTGGCTGCAGAGCAGCGCCATGCTGGTGGCGCAACTCGGGCAACTGATAGCGATCTTCGCGACCGAAAGTCTGCTGGCCGTCACCATCGCATACGTCGCGGCACAACTGCTCCTGCTTGTTTATCTCGTAGCGATCGATGCGCCGCGGCGATTTCCGTTTTTGCGCGCCGAGCGGCGACTGCCATCGTGGCGTTGGAGCATCGGTCAGTTTCGCTTTGCATTCCCGTTCGCTGTCGCGGGCGCCACCGAAATCGCCTTGCTGTATGCGCCCGTCCTGCTCGTCAGCGCTTTCGTTTCCGATCGCGTGGCTGTTGCCCAATGGGGCCTCACGCGGGTCATCGCGGGAGTGCTGCGGGCGCTCTGCTACCAGACGACGCTGCCGCTCGCCGCCGAACTCGGTCACGATTATGCCGTCGGTTTGAAGGAACAGCTGCGAAGTCTCTACGCCCGCGGGTCGGTGTTTGTTACCTTGCTGGCGGGCCTCGTTGTGTCTGGACTTTTGCCGTTCTGGCCCGATTTTTTCGCGCTCTGGACCCAAGGGAGCGTTCCTCACGATCCGTCGCTTTCGTTCACGCTGCTGATCGGCACCAGCGTTGTGGCGCCGTCGATTCTAGCCCTCAGTTTCGCCAGCTACAGCAACCGCGGAGATCTTCTGGTGCGGACCAAGGGACTTCAGCTTGCTGTTTTCCTGCTTCTTTCGGTGGCCTTGATTCCCCAGATCGGCCCGCTCGGCGCGGCAATTGCCGTCGTCGCCAGCGACCTGCTGGTTCAATTTGGCTTGTTGGCGCTGATCATCATGCGGCAGACGCTGCAGCACCCGTTTCGGCACATCGCTTTCTTGGCGGCGATGTTGGCGATCATCATCGCATTCGGATGGGGACTGGGTACGGTCATCCGATCATGGACGCCCTGGAATGGATTGACCCAGCTTGTTGTCGAGAGCGCGTGCTGGCTGACTGTCATCATCGTCTTGTCCAGTCCGCTGGCAAGCGCAAGCGTGCGCAACAGGCTGATCGCTGCTATCCCGACCTGAGATTTGTCCAGGTCGGGAGTGAGTGCGGCGAAGGCGACGTTACGCTCGGTGCATGACCCGGCGATACGCCGATAAAGAACCCCGCTATTTCGTTGCCAGCAACGCCACGCCGCTGCCGAGCTTTCTGGCAAAAGGAATGCAGTTGCAGATGGTGTCGTCGATATCCGCAACCCAGGCGGCCCGCGGAACCGAAAGCGCAATCCCCGCCTTTTGCGCAACAATGGCGGGATAACGCGTCAGCGATCCATGCTGAATGTACTGGGCATTGCTGAACGCGCTGTAGATCGGCGACACACGGCGCTTATCAAGAGGTGAACAGAAAGCATTCGGCTCGCGCTTGCCGAATATCTTTGTTCCCAACGAATACCCCGGAGCGCGCCAGGGCTCGATGGCCGCGAACTTGCCGCCCGCGGTCAGAATTCTCGCGATCTCCGGGAACGCGACCTCGGTGCGCATGTGGTGCACGCAGCCGCCGACGTAGCATGCATCCACATGGCAATCTTCGATCGGAATTTCCTCTGCAATGCCGACGAGGCAGCGAAGCCGATCCTTGAATCCGAACAGCGCCGCCAACTCCATTGCGACGCACGCCTCTCCGTGCATGGGCGTCAGCAGGATAGCTTCCGCCGCGCCTGCCATCAACAGCAGGACGGCAACGACGCCCTTGCCGCCGATCTGGATGACGCGCTTTCCCTTGACCGGTCCAATGTGACGATAACAGTCGCGCTCTGCCGCGATATCGATCGTCTCGCAGAGCCAAATATCGGAGTCAGGAAACGGCCCCCGTTCTGCGTCAGAGAGTTTGCCGATCGAACCCAGATGGCGAAGGCCTGCGGAATCGCTGTTGTCGAGGCTGCCTGTTTCGCGAATTTCTTTGGCGTGTTCGTAACCGGTCGCGTTGTAGAATTCCATCTCCTTGTAGGCCTCGTCGTACTGCGGCGAACGAAGATTGCGCGGCCACGGCGATAACTCGGTGACGGCCTCCGGCCCAAGCAGAATCGGGATTTCGTTTTTGACAAGATAGCGAATGCGACCATCGGCCGTCGTCAGATGGTCCGCGCCATGCGTTGTCAGCGGTTGCTTGCTAACGGGGCATACGAGACCGGTGATATTCATCGAGAGTTCTTCCGAACAGGGCGATTGAGGGCAATCGAGCGCGATCGAAAATCCAAAATTTCGTCAATTGTAGGCTGATAGCAAGAAAAAGTCTCCGCCGCGCTCAGCCGGACACGTCGCTATCGGGAACCGTCAATCCCAGATTGGCCTGGCGAATGAGATATTGTCCGTAAGCCGTGCCCTTCATGGGCTCGGCAAGCCGCAGAAGCTGCTCGGCATCGATGAGGCCTTGGGTGAAGGCGACTTCCTCGGGGCAGGCGATCTTCAAGCCCTGGCGCTTTTCGACAATGTGGATGAATTGAGAGGCTTCCAGCAGGGATTCATGCGTGCCGGCGTCAAGCCAGGCGTATCCACGGCCAAAGCGCTCAACATGAAGTTCACCGCGCTCAAGGTACCATTGGTTCAGATCGGTGATCTCAAGTTCGCGCCGGAAGGATGGTTTCATTTCGCGCACCACATCGACCACGCGCTCGTCGTAAAAATACAATCCGGTGACGGCGTAGTTCGATTTCGGCGCTTTCGGCTTTTCGACGATACGCAGGGGACGGTGGGAGGCGTCGAATTCTATCACCCCATAGCGTTCGGGATCGTCAACCCAGCAGGCGAATACAGTTGCGCCGCGGGGCTGCCGCGCCTTGTCGCGCAACAAGGCGCGTAAATTGTCGCCGTAAAAGATGTTGTCGCCGAGGATCAAGGCCGATGGACTGCCGGCCAGAAATTCCCGGCCGATCAGAAAGGCTTCCGCGATGCCGCCGGGATGATCCTGGATTGCGAACGAAAGCTCGATCCCCCATTGTTTCCCGTCGCCGAGGAGGCGCTTGAATTGCTCGATCTCTTCCGGGGTAGTAATGATCAAAAGTTCGCGGATACCGGCGAGCATCAGCGTTGTCAGTGAATAGTAGATCAAGGGCTTGTCGTAAATCGGCAGCAACTGCTTCGATGTCGCAAGCGTCAGGGGATAGAGCCGTGTTCCCCGGCCTCCCGCCAAAATGATCCCTTTGCGATTCATGCATGCTGCTTTCACGGCCGTGGTGAACTGAAATTCGCAACGGTCTCGTAACACGCACTATTCCACATCTCAAAATGCTTTCACCTTGAGCGGTGTCTCGGCCCTCGAGGAGGATCGCCGTCGCGCCCACGAAAAATGATTGCCGTGACCGCGCCTTACTTATAATTCAATGCTAACAATATCTTACGAGGTGGACTGGATCGCATTGCGACTCCGCGGCTGGTGCGATAGGAATGGATTGTTGCGACGCTTTGACCACGGGATTTCCGAAATAACCCGCTGCATTCCGCGATCTGACTGACAAGGCATCATGGCAAAGCACGTCTATTGTACCTATTTCGATCACAATTATCTGTCGCGCGGACTTGCTCTTTATCATTCGCTTCAACGGCACGCGCCCGGCTCCCGGCTGTGGGTACTTTGTCTGAGCGAAGCCTGTTACGGGACCCTGGTCGCGCTCGATCTGCCAAATCTCCTGCCGCGTCGTCTGGCGGATTTCGAAGCCGCCGACCCGGAAGTTGCCGCGACCCGGCCGAGCCGGAGCTTGATCGAATATTACTTCACCTGTTCGCCGCCCTGGATGCTCTATGTTCTCAAGAACGAGCCCGATGCAGAGTGGATAACCTATCTCGACAGTGATCTGTTTTTCTTCTCGTCGCCTGAACCCATCTATGAGGAACTGCAAGATGCGGCAGTCGCGATTATCCCGCATCGCTATCCGGCCAAGCTAGCCAAGCTGTATAAATTTGGCATTTACAACGTCGGATGGGTCGGCGTTCGCAACGACCCGGACGGTATCGCGGTGATCAAATGGTGGCGTGAGGAATGCATCGAATGGTGTTACGACTATGTCGATGACCGCCGCTTTGCCGATCAGGGATATCTGGATGCGTTTTTGAGTCGGTGCGCGCGGGTGAAAGTTATCGGGAACATTGGCGCCAACCTTGCGCCCTGGAATATCGAAAATTATCGGATCGAGTGTCGGGACGGACAAATCTGGATCAACGAGAGCCATTCGCTGGTTTTTTTCCACTTTCAGGGTCTGCGAAAGGGGCTTCTCTGGTTCATTTTCAACAGCCATCGTATCTTTGACGCGCCATTCTCCGGCGACGTGCGCAATCACATTTACAAACCATATATCGACGAATTGCTGACGATCGAAAAAGAGATTAACTCGGTTGTGCAGGTTTCCGACGCGAAACCGCACCGTCGATCGGCAATCGTCGGCGTCAGGCAGTATCTCAAACGCAAGGTGCGGGACATCGGCGTTCGCGCGTTTCAACTGCTGGACATCGTCACCGGACGTGCGTTCCTGGTATTTCGCGGAAAGGTATATTAGGCGCCCGGATTCGCAGCACCCGGCGTCGAAATTCCACTCCCGGCGTTTTTACCAATGATCGGCCGGTCCCTCGGCGAAGAATACGTCGGCCATATCACATTGAGAACTCGGCAAGCTCGGATGTGACGTGGGAATTATCGCTCCGGCAAAATTGTAGTTGGCCTGGCATCGCTTCGTTAAAGCGTATGTAAAATTCCCGTCTTCGCGCGATTTGAAGAGCCCGCTAATCCAGATGCGGACCGTCGGCCAAATGTAGCTCACCCATGTGGAAATCATCCGGTTAGGGAAATTCAAAACGGGAAATATCCGATAACCCATCAGCCGCTCTTCACCCTGCGTAGGGCATCGCGAACACCCAAGAGAATTCCAGCAGCTGCGCTTTAACGGTTGTTACGTGACCAGCGACGGAAGTAGGATTCTCAATATCGACACCGCCGAAAAGGCTTGTTAGTGCTATGGTTCTTGATCGATACGTTCGGCAAGTCATGTTCCAGGCAGAATTTGGTGACTGATGCTACCGCCATTTTGGGATTATCGACGCGAGTACGACGAGTTGCGAGATGAGATTCTTGCCGCGGTCGATCGGGTTTTCAGGTCCGGGCAGCTCATTCTCGGACCCGAAGGCATTGCGTTCGAGCGGGATATGGCTTCGTACGTTGGCGTGACTGGCGGCGTCGGCGTCAACAGCGGGACGGATGCGATCTACATCGCGCTGGCGGCAGTCGGCGTTGCCGCCGGCGACGAAGTCATTACGGTCCCCAACACCGCGGTCCCGACGGTGTCCGCGATTCAGATTCTCGGCGCGCGGCCGGTCTTCGTCGATATTCGGGACGATGATTTCCTGATGGATGTCGGTCAGATTGAGGCGGCCATCACGCCGCGGACGAAGGCGATCGTTCCGGTTCACCTATATGGCCAATGCGTCGACCTCGATCCACTGATGGCCATTGCACAGCGCCACGGACTCAAGGTCATCGAGGATTGCGCCCAGTCGCAGGGCTCGCTTTACCGGAACCGCCAATCCGGAAGCACCGGCCATGCATCGACCTTCTCGTTCTATCCGACAAAATTGCTCGGCGGATACGGCGACGGCGGCATGGTGCTGAGCGACGATGAATCGGTCATAAGTCTTGCCCGGTCATTGCGTTTCTACGGCATGGAGGAGACCTATTATTCCGAGCGCCATGGCTACAATTCACGGCTGGATGAAGTTCACGCCGCGATACTGGCGTTGAAGCTTCCCAGGGTGGAAGGCTGGATATCCCGCCGTCGGGACATAGCCGGCCGATACCGGCGGGGCTTTTCAGGCAGCGGGCTGAAGATGCCGAGGGAAGATAGCTACGGCCGGCATGTATATCATCTCTTCGTCGTGGAGACGGCAGGCGACCGCGACGCGACCTTGCAACGTATCGAAGCGTGCGGCCTTAAGTGCGGCGTGCAATACAGATGGCCTATCCACCTGATGCGAGGCTACGAAGATCTTGGTTATCGCGCGGGTCAATTTCCGGTCGCCGAGAAAAAGGCCCAGCAAATTTTCTCGCTGCCGATCTATCCGCATTTGAAGGACGAGGAAGTGGACGAGATCATCGAAGTCGTGAGGTCGGCGGTTTGATGCCCGCACAGGAAAATATCCGCTGGCTGCGCGACCGATTACAGGCGTCATTTGCGCGTGAGCCCAAAGACCCGGCGGAACTTGTCGACTGGCTCGAAGCGCAGCGCAAGCACGTGCCGTTTTCGGCCGAGTTGATCCCACTGCGGGAAGTCGCGAACTGGCGGCAGGACGACAACGGAAATATCTACAATACGACCCGTCAGTTCTTTCGTATCGAGGGCGTCAGAGTGCGTAGCGCGCCCGGCTTGAGAGAGATATCGGGCTGGGATCAACCGATCTTTACGCAGTCGGAAGGCGGCGTTCTCGCCTTGCTATGCCGTGAGACCTTGGACAAGGGCGTTGAGTTCCTCCTGCAGGCGAAGCCGGATCCCGGCAACATCGGTTATCTGCAATTGTGCCCCACTATCCAAAGTACCTGGGAAAACATCCGCGGCCTGAAAGGTGCCAAACGACCGACATTTGCCGAATGTCTTGATCCCTCCGAGAATATCCGCGTAATCTATAGATCAACGCACAATGAGGAGGGGAGCCGGTTCTGGCGGAAATCAAACGAGAATATGATCTTGTTTGTCGAGGATGCCACCCAGTTGACGATCAATGAGTCGACCTATCGATGGGCCAGCTTGTCCCAAATGAAGCAGATGATGTTGTTGGATAACATTGTGGGCCCTTATGTGCGGACCGTGGTTGCTCCGCTCTGATCGATGACTCAATAGTCGTCGTCTCGATGAACTGAATTGGAAATAGCGCCGATCACGCGCTTGCTTACACGCTGCTTGCGCGTTCGATTTTCGGTTGCAGTCATTTTCCGCTTCCTGTAATCAGCAGAGAAATGGCGTTTCTTGGCAATTTGGGCTGGTTGGCGAGACGAACTGGATGCGATGGCTGCAAAGAGTCCTGGACTTGGCATATAACCACATCCGGGGACTGCTGATAGCCAGCAGGCACATCCACGAGACGAAGATCCTTGTGGCAAAGGCGCTGATCTCGCAAACGGCGATCATGGGAAAGCTTGATGATATTCGCGCCGCCGAGTTCAAAGTGTTTTCCCAGTTTGGCGAAGACGGCATCATCCAATACTTGATCCGGCAGGCGCGGGTCCCGGCGCAAAGCCGGAGCTTCGTCGAATTCGGTGTCGAGTCTTACGACGAAGCGAATACCCGCTTTCTCTTGATCAACGACAATTGGCGCGGACTGATCATCGACGGCAACTCGTCGAGCATGCGCAGGGTGCGCAATAGCCCGATCTACTGGCGTCACAATCTCGTCGCGATCGAAGCTTTCGTCGATGCCGACAACATCAACAGGCTCATCAAAGATGCGGGATTTTCCGGCGAGATTGGGTTGCTCAGCATCGATATCGACGGTAACGACTATTGGGTTTGGGAAAAGATCGACGTTGTCAATCCGATTGTCGTCGTTGTCGAATACAACAGCGTGTTCGGTTCACGGCATGCCGTGACGGTTCCCTATGACAAGCAGTTCAGCCGATCGCGGGCTCACAGTTCGCATTTGTATTGGGGGGCTTCGCTGAAGGCGCTGGTGGAACTGGGTGATCGCAAGGGCTATGCATTTGTGGGATCGAACAATGCAGGCAACAACGCATTCTTCATCCGCCGTGACAGTCTCAACGGCCAGAAAGAATTGTCGGCGACCGAGGGCTATGTCGAATCGCAGTTTCGAGAATCCCGCGACGAAACCGGAAGCTTGACCTTCCTGTCAGGGGCTGCCCGGCTGCAGATGATTATGCATTTGCCGATCTATGATGTGGAGCGAAATTCCGTCGTGCGACTTGGTGAGCTGGATTGATCTTTCGTCACCGCGTTGCGAAAAGGGGAGCCACACAATGAGTTTCGAAGTGGTTGAATATGATGGCAGGCGATATGCCGAAATCATCTGGGCCGGCACGAGTGCGGACAAGAGTGTCTTTTTCTCTCCGGCGGATTCGTCGTTTCAGTTCGGGCTTCTCGCCCACGATGCCGGGTTCGTCGAGCCGGCTCACTATCATCCGCAGATCGAACGCCAGATTGACGATCTGCAGCAGATGTTCGTGGTTCAAAAAGGCCTCATTGCAGTGGACTTCTTTTCCGACAGCGGCGATCGTTTTCGAGAAGTCATCTTGCGGCAAGGAGATGCGATTCTGCTGATTCACGGGGCGCATTCGGTTCGCGTTCTTGAAACGATGCAGTGCATCAGCGTTAAACAAGGCCCCTTCTTGGGGGCAGGCCGTGACAAAGTGGATATAACTGTGAAGCGATGATACCTGTCTTTGAACCGACGATCGGTGAAACGGAAATCGCATACGTCACGGATGCGCTGCGGCGTGGCGAGATTTCCGGAAACTTCGGCACCTATCTCGACCGTTTTGAGAAGGGTTTCGCCGCCTATTGCGGATGCAGGCATGGCATTGCCGTCACCAGCGGTACAACCGCGCTACATCTTGCGGTGGACGCGGCCGGAATCGGGGCGGGTGACGAGGTCCTGGTCAGCGCCAGCACGAATATTGCGACCGCATTGGGCGTGTACCACAACGGTGCTCTTCCAGTGCCGGTAGATTCCGAAGACGTAACGTGGAATCTGAACCTCGAACTTGTCGAATCCCTGATAACGCCGCGGACCAGGGCCATCATTCCCGTCCATCTCTTCGGCCATCCAGTCGACATGAATCAACTAATGAAGATTGCCAGACGGCACAACATCGTGGTGATCGAGGACTGCGCTGAGTCGCACGGCGCAACGGTCAAGGGGCGCATGACCGGCAGCTTCGGGGACATGTCATGTTACAGCTTTTATGCGAATAAGATCATTACCACCGGTGAGGGTGGGATGGTGACGACTAACGACGATCGGTTGGCCGAGCGCCTTCGTCTGCTGCGCAATCTGGGTTTCACCAAGCCTCGTTTCCGTCATGAGGTGGCGGGCTACAATTTTCGCATGACCAGCTATCAGGCCGCTATGGGGTTGGCGCAGCTCGAAAAGATCGACACGGTCATCGCCGAGAAGCGCCGGCTGGCCGCCAGATACAACGCCCTGTTGGCCGACGTGCCCGGTCTTGGCCTGCCGGTCGAGTTGAACTGGGCAAAGCACGTCTACTGGATGTACGCGATAATCGTGAAGCCTGAGTTCGGGTTGACCCGGGACGAATTAACCGGCAGGCTTGCGCAAGCAGGAGTTGAAACACGTACTTTCTTCTGTCCGATGAATCGCCAGCCTGTTTTCAGGGAACTTCCGGGTTTTCGTGTGGACGATTGTCCCGTTGCCGATCGGCTTTGGGAAACCGGCCTCTACCTTCCATCCACGCCTTCCTTGTCGGATGAGAAGCTCGAATTCGTGCGAGATGCCATCGTCGCCACAAGGAATTGAGTTCGATCGATGCACGTTGGCGTGGTTCTGGACGATATTGAGCCACAAGCCGGGGGTGGTTTCACCTTCGTCCATGATATCGCAGCTGCGCTGCTGGATTACGCCAAAGCAAGTCCACATCGTTTCACACTGATGGTGTCGCAGGCCTATGCCGATGCGATGCTTGGACGAGAATTGGTGGCCAATGTTTCCGTCGTGCCAAGCCGCAAGCCGCGCTTCCTGGAGCGGCGCATCTCCCTGCTTCGCCATTACGTGCCGGTTGTCGGCTATCTCTGGAAGTCGGTGAGCGGGCTGGAGCGGCAGATGGCTTCGCTCGGAGTTGATCTCGTCTGGATTGTCGCCGGCAGACTAATGGATACGTTTGAAATTCCCTTCGTGACCACCGTGTGGGATGTTCAACATTTGACTCATCCCTGGTTTCCAGAAGTGAGCGAAAACTGGAGATGGGATCATCGAGAACTTTTCTTACGGCGTCACCTTCGCCGGGCGAGCTCGATCATCGTGGGTACGCAGGTCGGAAAGGACGAAATCGTCCGGTACTACGGCGTTCCCGACGAGCATATCGCGATTTTGCCGCATCCGACGCCCGGCTTCGCCCTGCGTGCCGCGCAGGAGACCGCCACCGATAAGCTGACGTACAACATCCCGCAGGACTACCTGCTCTATCCTGCTCAATTCTGGCCTCACAAGAACCATGTGAACCTGTTGAAGGCGCTCCGGCTTCTAATCGACGCCGACCCTGCGACACCGGCGCTCGTGCTGGTTGGATCGGACCAGGGAAATCGGGCGTTTGTCGAGAGTTGCGCCGCCGATCTTGGCGTTTCGCACAAGGTGTTTTTTCTTGGTTTCGTGCCGACGGAGGATTTGATCGGCCTATACAGGAATGCGCGGGCGCTGGTTTATCCATCCTTTTCCGGGCCCGAGAATCTTCCGCCGCTTGAAGCATTTGCGTTGGGATGTCCGGCAATCGTTTCGAACTACCGCGGTGCCGAGGAGCAGTTGGGCGATTGCGCCGTCCTGTTTGATCCGACCAGGCCCGCCGCGATCGCTGAGGCTGTTGCCCGTGTCGTCGCGGACGAGGAGCTGCGGGCTCAGCTTATCGAGCGCGGCAAAAGACGGGCAGCCCGATGGACCGGCCGCGAGTTCGTGGGCGGCATATTCCAGATATTCGATGCGTTCGATGCGCAGCGCTGTTGCTGGAAATGACCGGCAACAATCGAGGACTTGCTATCGATGTCGCAATTGCCGCCAACCTCGATCAAACATTGCTCTTCGAGAACAGATAGGTCTGCGTTGTCGAATGATGGCCGGTAACCTCGCGCATTTCGTAAGCGATGCACGCCCATTCGCGTTCGAGCCGCAATCCGGCGTGTTGGCAGAGCGACATCAGTTCCTGCTTGTCGAAGATAATCTCGATGACCGGTGCGCCATAGGCGTATTTTCGTATGAAAGTCGTTCGATATTCGTCAAAGACCGGCACGGTATGAAAAATACAATAGCGCGACGCAACGCGCGCTGCCTCGCCGATCGCCGCGCGATAATCGACGATGTGCAGGAGCGATACGCCATTGAACACGATGTCGAAAGCAGCGTCTGCGTAAGGCAGCCGGGTCGCGTCGCCGACGTCAAAGGCGGTTGAAGGATAATGCGCACGGGCGCGGGCAATCATGGCCTGCGAATAATCGATGCCTGTGTAGCTGATACCGTCGGCGAGCAGGGTGGCCAGCACTTCCGAATAGCAGCCGCTGCCGCAGCCGACCTCGAGCACGCGCGGGTGCGTGATGTTGGTTGCATCTACGGCTTCGGCCGCGACCTTGAAGTCGATCCGCGGTTCGCCACGCTTCATGGCGGCGATCAGCCCGCGATAAGCGCGCTCCTGTCGCGCCACGGTACGCGCGGCAAGCCATCCGGCCGATGAGGCCGTCATGTTCCTAGCCTCGTCCGCGCCGGCGAGCACGCGATGATCGCTCGAACTCATAATATGACGGCGCAGGATCGGCGATGCCTTGACGACGCGCTTGCCGATTTGTCTGAGGATGCGGGAGAACTTCATCGCTGCGCACGAATGGTGTCAACGAAGCCCAGAATTTCGGTGGCGCGATGGCGATAGGTGTGTTGCGCCATGGTCCTTGCCTGGCCGGCGTGCGCGATCTCCGCCCGGCCCTTATCGTCGCCGAGATGACGATCGATAGCCCCAAGACAATCATCGATCGAGCGCCATACCGCTACCTCGCGGTCGGGAGCGAACAGCGTGTGGAGATTGTCCTTGAAATCGGTCAGCAGAAAGGCACCGACGCCGGTTGCCTCGAACAGCCGCATGTTGCCGGCTTCCCGGCCGGCAAGATCGATATGCGAATTGAGCGTGATGCGCGAGCGCCTGAGCACCTGATACATGTCGGCCCCCCATACTTCGCCCTGGAAGCAACGATGCAGGGGCGAGGAGGCGGGCAGTGCCCGCGGGCGGTTTCCCCAAAGCCTTAGATCGTAGCGCCGGGCGACCGCTTCCAGAACTGCAATCCGCTGCAAATGGTCGACCGAAACAGAACCGACGAAGGAGACGTCGATGTCGGCTGCGGGCTTCTCGGGTAAGACGTCGAGGACGGCCGGCTCGAACGCGAGATGGTTGACCTCGGCGCGGACGCCGAGGGCGCAGAAGAATTTCACTGTCGTCGGCAATTGCGAGATCATCAAGTCGTAGACGGACCAGTCCTCGCCGCGCGACGGCTCGATCCCAACCTGTCCGATCGCGATCGGTTTGCCGATCTCCTTGATGCGCCGCATGAGCTTAGTATCGATGTGGAAGAGATCCTGGTTGAGCAGGAGATCCGGCCTGAATTCCTCGATCTGGGCGAGCAGGATGTTCTCGGCCTGCGGGTCGAGCGTCGGGCTCAATCCGACCTTGCGGGCAAGCGGCCTCAGTATCGGTTTGAACGGCGTCACCGCACGCTCAAGCCAGCCCGGCAGCGCACGGCGCTCGACAACGGCAGTTGCCTCCGGCGGATCGAACGCCATGCCGTGCTCGCGTGCCCACGCGGCCTGGAGGCAAGGATTGTTGACGTGGATCTCCGCCGCCGCATGGCCCAATGCGGCGAAGTTCCTGGAATAAAAGTCGGCGAGGCCAAACAGGTTTGCGTTCCGCGCCGCCATCTGGGTCGCATAGGGAGCGCTCTCGAGCCCGGGTTGAGCACGATAGAGCCAAGCCTGGAAGCGCGGATAGTCCGAGTTGAGAACGAGGATGCGCATCGGTTCGTTAAACCGCGATCCGGAAACCGTAGTTCTTGTCGATCCATGCCTTGTAGGCGCCGCTGGTCACGTCGCGCCACCATTCCTGCTGGTCCAGATACCACCGAACGGTCTGGGAGAGCCCGGCCTCGAACTTGACGCTGCACGGCCTGTCGAGTTCGCCCGCGAGCTTGCTGGCGTCGATCCCGTAGCGATGATCGTGGCCCGGCCGGTCGGTTACATAGCTGATCAGCGATCGGCAGCCATGTCCCGAAGCCGCGGGGCAGGATGGAAAACGCGAGGCGAGGCCCGGATCGGCCGCGAAAGCGGCGTCGAGCGCCTCGCAGATCATGCCGACGACGTCCCGGTTATTCCGCTCGTTGCCGCCGCCGACATTGTAGGTTTCCCCTATCCGGCCCCGTTCGATCACACTCATCAGCGCGCCGCAATGATCGGAGACGTGCAACCAGTCGCGGACATTGGTGCCGTCGCCGTAGATCGGCAGCGACCTTCCCTCCAATGCATGAATGATCATCAGCGGGATCAGCTTCTCGGGATGCTGGTAAGGTCCATAATTGTTCGAGCAATTGGTAATGAGCGCCGGCATTCCGTAGGTCGCTACGAATGCGCGTACAAGATGATCGCTCGCCGCCTTGCTGGCGGCGTAAGGCGAATTGGGGCGATACGGCGAGGATTCCGAAAACGCGGGATCGCTCGGCCCGAGCGAACCGTAGACCTCGTCGGTCGACACGTGAAGAAACCGCGCGCGATCGATCGTGCCTGACGCGCGCCATGCATCCTGAGCCGCCTTCAGCAAGGTGAAAGTGCCGAGCACGTTGGTTTGCAGGAAAGCCTCGGGGTCGACGATGGATCGATCGACGTGAGATTCAGCGGCCAGATGAACGACACGCGTGAATTTGTGTTCGTCGAACAGCCGCCGCATCAGCGCCGCGTCGCCGATGTCGCCCTTGACGAACAGGATGCTGCGATCCGCAATCAGCGGCTCGAGGCTGCGGACGTTGGCGGCATAGGTCATGGCGTCCACCACAATGAGCCGGTCATCGGCGTGCGCCGCGCGCCATGCATGGACAAGGTTCTGGCCGATGAAACCTGCACCGCCGGTGATCAGAACGCTCTGCATCGGAGCCCCTTGGTTGTCTGACACCCGCAGTTGTTTCCTTGAATGTGATAAACCTCGACCATTTCTTTGGAAATCGAGCGATGTCGGCAAGACGCGCGAACCGGGTGGATTGTCCAAGTTGCCCCCGAGGCGGTTGTCCCGCCGGCGCCGAGTGATAATCGGTCGGATTCGGATCGTCAATAGTGGGACAATCGGCTCAATTGGCGCTTTGCGCCACCTGCCTGGCGTACGTCCGATCGATCAATGCTCAACGGCGTCTCGCTTGCCTGCTTTCCGTTCGAACATCGCACGCGGCGTGATGTACCACAGCAAGAAGAGAATCGCGGCTCCATTCGTCAACAAGGTCGTCGCTAGCGGCACATTCAGGAATACCTGCGAGAAGACGCTGCCCGACAAGAGAATGAAATTTGACGGCAAGCCGGAGGAAAGCCGGTTGACGAGGGATATCACCAGTCCGCATCCGAACACGGCAAGCGGCGCCAGCAGCGGTCCGACGGAAGCAAGGCCTTCGGTCGCAAACAGTGACGCATTCAAATTGCCGATCTGATAGGCCTTTGCCATCACAAGCGACAATTGCTCGTTGTAAGGACAATCGACGAAGGGTTTCAAAAAGGAAATCTGGCAAAAATGGGTGAGATTGTGAGCCGAGAAAAAATCGCTGTACAAATCGAGCGCGATGGATGGAAGCGCGATCATCCTGAAATTAACGTTTGCGAAATAGTCAATGAACGGAACGAATGGAAACGTGCCGGCCTCGACCAGCAGCGCCAGGACTACTCCGGCCGATACCGGCAGAAGCAGTGACAGCACTGTCGCAGTCCTGGCTTCAAAGAACCGCGATAACAGCACCAGAAACAACAGCCAGAACGGCGCGAACAGCGCCAACTTGTTGAGCGTAATCGGATAGAACATCAGCAAGAGCAGCAACACGGCCGCCGCCCGCCACAAATTCTCCCGTGCAACAAAGCATGCAAAGGCGAACGGCAGCGCCGCATTCGACGTCGCGCCCATCGCATATCGCAGCCACACGGGAAATTCGAGACCCTCACGAAAATTGTAGATGCCGGCGATGCCGACCAGTCTGAAATTATAGAAAGCGCCGGCTGCGATGACTGCCGCCGCCAGGATCAAGACGCCGGACAACAGGTTATCAAATGCGCGTGCCGACGGGATAAAGATTTGCTTGATCGGCGATGTGACGAACGTCGCAGGCACCAGGAATGCCAACGCCGAAGCGAACGCTGATATGGCTGCTAATCTGTGATCGTAGTTAAATCTCGAAAATTCGACGATCCAGAGATAGCCCAGAATCATGGTGTAAAAATAAAATCCAAGAAAATAGCCGAAGCTAAATCGAGCGAATACAAAAATCGGGGAAACAATCACGAAGGGCGCAACGTTCAGCACGGCCGCGTAAAGGCGGGTTTTGTCGAACCAGATGATCTTGTAGGGCGTGTAGTATTCCGCGACGTAGATGAGGGACAAGCAACAGATGACGATGTGGAAACCGAGCAGGAGGATGAGCCTGCTCCGGGCCTGTGGCCACGCAAAAAGGGAGTTCGGGGTATCTTGAGAAAAATCGAGCATGCTCGTTCTTGTAAGATTATCGATGGCAAGAAATGTGCGCGGTTGCGAACAAGGCCGAGGCGTGAACTATGCCAAAACGGACCATCAACGCAAGCCGTTCGAGTTTTCCGGCGGCCGCGGCAGAAGGCGTCGGTGACGATCGGCCGGATTTCGATCGTTAGTCCTGAGGCTCAACTTCCAGTCTTCCACAGCATTCCCCCCGGTTCAGGCGCAACCGCTTTTTGCGCGACGATCTTCTGTTCGAAAATCGTACGGGGGGTTATGTACCACAGCAAAAACAGAAGCCCTGCGCCGTACGTCAGCAGTACTATGGTTAGCGGCACGTTGAGAAGAATTTGGGGCAGCACAGCCGCAGAGGTCAGGACAAAATCAGATGGCAAGCCGGCGGAAAGGCGATTGCCGACGGCAAACACAAATCCGCACACCAGCACGGCAACCGGTGCGAACAATACACCGACCGATGCGATACCTTCCGTCGCGAACAGCGACGCGTTGTAATTGCCGAGGTCGTAAGTGCGTTCCATTATGATCGCCAGCGGCTCCCGATAGGGACAAGCGACGAAGCGTTTCACGAACGACATCTGACAAAAATATGTGGGGTCGTGCCTG
>JAQGKJ010000394.1 GCA_028290165.1 Bradyrhizobium sp.
GTGATCAGATCCTGCACGAGCTTCTGGGAGCCGAAACCGATGGCGATGCCGACGATCCCGGCGCCGGCCAGCAGCGGAGCAATATTGACGCCGAGTTCACTGAGCGCGGTCAGCGCGACGACGGTGACGATGATCGACAGCAAAGTGGTGCGCAGCATCGGCAGGAAGGTCCGCAGCCGTGCGGCGCGCGCATATCGTCCCTCGCGCGAAAGCCGCACGAGGTGTTGCTCGATGCCAGCATTGGTCACCTCCCAGATGGCGAGCGCGACGACCGCGGCAATGCCGATTGTGACCAACGCGGAAAGCAAGCGTCCTCCGATGTGGTCACTGGAAAACCACCCGGTTGCATCGATACCCCAGACCTCGAGCAGGGCGATCAGGGTAATGACCGCGATCACACCGGAGACCGTGGCGCGCAGCGCAGGAAGATATCGGTTGGCGCGCGCTTCGAGGCCGGGAAACTGCCGCAAGAACTCCGGGCTGATCCGAAAGATGCGGTCCAGCGCCGTCATCATGGCTACCGACGCGAGCCGGGCAATGGCCAGAACCGCGACGCCGGCGAAGAAATAACGCAACAGCAGCGCGTAGCCGTTTTGTACCTGCAGCGCCCACACCGCCCACAGCCCGAGATTGAGGATAATCGCCACGATGTGCCAGATGTCGGCGAGGCGATTGCGCAGCATCGCGAAAGGTCCGGTCTCGTCCTGCGGCGCACGGATGGCGTCGGCGATGCTGCGGCGGCATTGCAGGATGATGATGACGACGAACAGGTGGACCACGAGCATCATGAGCCTCACCACGGCCACATAGGCGGGCTGGTAGAGGCCGAGCAGCAGCGCGATGTTGGCAAGCGCTATGCCAAAAACCGTCACCGCAACGATACGCGTCCACCACACATCGAAATACGCGGCCGTCTCATCGCGAATGACGAGCAGGCTCGGCTGGCTCGAGGCTGGCGAGATCACCGCCGCGGTGACATAGAGGATGCTGCTGTAGAGCACATAGGCGTTGACCATCGCCAGGATGACCACGCGCGACGTTGGTTCACGGCCGATGTCGGTTGCAAGCAGCAGATTGCCGACGGCGGCGAAACAAATCACCGGCAACAGGTCCAGGATCAGTCGGGCGAGCACGTAGGGAAGCCGGAGCGCGAGCTGCCACGCGTTCGCCAAAGTCAGACGCCAGCGGCGCAATTCGCGAGCGTCACCGATCGACACGGCGTCGCGTTGGGGCGGCGGTTGAAGGTCGGCAGGCTGAAGCGCACGGCGTGGGACGTAGCGGTCGACGGCGGCCAACGGCCGGCGAACCGCTCGCCGAATGATTCGTTCGGTCACGAACGCGCAAACGATCACCAGCGCGAGCCGCCACGCGGTATCCAGCAGCGTCTGGCGAGCGAACGGATCGGTCGCCAACTGAACGAGCCAGCGCCAGATCATCGGAAAATCGGATAGGTTGCGCGCGGCAGCCGCAAGCTGGCCGGATACATCGCCGAACCAGTCCGAAACCTGGACCAGAAGCTGCACTCCGAGATTGTCGGCCGGCACGGGCGATGGCGCCGCCGGGGTCGACGCTGCGGGTTGCGATGCCTTGGCGATCGTCTGCAACGTCTGGATCAGCTGCGCGCGCTTGTTGTCGTCCTGCAGGATGTCGAGGGTCTGCTGCGCCTGCGCGGGGGTCGCCGCCGCTGACGCGGGCTGTGGCGAGGAGCCATGCGCGTCCTGCGATCTTGCTGGATGAGCCAGCAGACATGCCAGCGCAACCAGCATGAATCTTGGATTGGTCTTCAACATCAAAGCAGTGAGATCTCATCGTCGCCGGAAGACCAATACCTTCAACAAAGGTGCGGCCATAGTTTGGCGTCCGGGTTCCGCTTACGCACGCCAATCACACGTCATAATTCTATCGTCATGACCGCTCGCGGCGTTTGCGGGCCGCGGGGGAGGCGGGAATTTCGCTTGAGGCTAAAGCGCGGGCTCGGGAGCGAGTTCAGGACGGAGAGGCTGCAGGCCGCCGAAGCGCCGTTCGCGGCCATGAAACGAGGCCAGTGCTGCGGCCAGATCTTCGCCGGAGAAATCCGGCCACATCCGTTCGGTGAAATGTAACTCCGCGTAAGCGCTCTCCCAGAGCAGGAAGTCGGACAACCGCTGCTCGCCGCTGGTGCGGATCACGAGGTCGACGTCGCGAAGCCCGACCTCGCCGGTAACGAGCTGGGAAAATATCTCGCGGGTCAGATGGCCTGCGCCCGCGGCTTTCGCCGCCGCGTTGAGGATCGCATCGCGGGCCGAGTAATCGACCGCGATGCGCAGATGCAGGACATCGCTATTGGCGGTGGCGGCCTCCGCGTGCCCGATGGCCTCGGCGATGCCGGCGGGGAGGCGGTCGCGGCGGCCGATCACGGTGAGACGCACGCCGTTCTTGACCAGGCTTTCGACCTCGTTGCCGAGATAAAATCGCAGCAGCGCCATCAGCGCCGTGACTTCCGCCTTCGGCCGGCGCCAATTGTCGCTGGAGAAAGCATAAAGCGTCAGCGTTCCCACGCCCTGCTTTGGCGCCGCTTCCACGACGCGGCGGATCGCCGCGACGCCGGCTTCGTGCCCGCGCAGCCGCGACAGCTGCCGTCTTGCCGCCCATCGTCCATTGCCGTCCATGATGATGCCGATATGAAGTCTGGAGTCGAGCCTGGAGGAGACGTCACTTTGCATTGCAAAGCTTCCTTCTAAAAAAGGGGAATGAGGATCAGGCGGGAAGGATGCGGAGCTTGGCTGCGGGTGCGTCTTCCCTGCCGGCGGCCTTGGCCGCGTCGCGCACCAGCCGCTCGAGCACGGCGAGATAGTCGAGAAAGCGGCGGCGGCCGGTTTTCGTCAGGCGGCAGGAGGTGTGCGGCCGGTTGCCTTCATAGCCTTTTGTCACCTCGACCAATCCTGCTTCCTGCAGCACCTGCAGATGGCGGCTGAGATTGCCGTCCGTGAGTCCGCAGAGCTGCTTGAGATCGGCGAACGCCAATCCCTTGGGATGTGCCATCAGCGAGGTGAGCAAACCGAGCCTCGCCTTCTCGTGAATCACCCGATCGAGACCGTCATACGAGAACGGCGCCGTGTTCAATTCAGTCTTCGACATCGGTTTCTCCGGAAGCAAAGTGCAGGATCGCAGCCATCAACAATTGCCCGATGACGAACGGCAGGCCCATGGTCCAGGGCGACAGCGCGTGGCTTTGGCTTGCCACTAGCAGCGTCGCAAAGCCCGCCACGAAATACCACGCGCCGCCAAACGCAATCGACCGGGGCAGCGAGCGGACCGACGCGAACACGCCGAGGCTGACCAGCACCTGCGACAGGCCCGGCAGCATCCACAGCGTTTCGGGTGCGAACTTCCACAGCATCACCGCCAAAAGCGCGCCTGCGACAGCCGGGGGGAGAAACTGCTCGACGGCCTGATGGATCATGGCGTCCGCAAGACCGGAATGATGCCGGCGCGACCGCGCCAGCATCTCGATCAAGATCATGGCGCCCGATACGAGCGCAGCCGCTGCCCAGCCGGAGAAAAAGGTCAGCGGATGACCGGTCGGATCGTTCAGCCACAGAAATTGCACGAGCGCGGTGAACAGCGCCAAGCCGCCGGTGGCGGCGAGGGTCGCCGGACCGTAGCCGCGAAACGCCGTGCCGGCAGCAATCTGGCTGCGAATGGCGAAAATGTCGGCCAGCGCCTTGTCGAGATCGCGCATCTCTCACCTAAGCTTTGCAATACAAAGCATACGCGACCGCAAAGTAAATGCAAGCTCCGGCGGTCTGGCGGCCGAGGCGCATTGATTGTGCAGGTAACGGTCGGGTCTTACGATTCTTGCAAGGAGTCAGCGCAATACGCCTTTGGTATTGCACCCCCACGGTGCTGGACGCGGCATCACGAATACGTGCTAACCGCCTCGTTTCGGATATGGTTCATTCACGCAGGCGCGACCTCCGGCTGGGGTGCAACGCATGACAACCAAAACGCCGCTGTTGACGGGCCGTCGCCTGACCTCGCGCCTCGGGATCGCCGTTTTCATCGCACTCGGTGCGTTGCCGGTCCGCGCAGCGGAGCCGGCTACGGCCGAGCTATTGGATGTCTTCACCGCGGCGTGCCTTGCAAAATTCCCGAACGATGCCGATGTCCGGGAATATGCCAAGGAAAAGCAATTCGACGTCATGGCGGACGAGCGGCTGCACAGGCTGCTCGGGACCGACCCTGGGCAGGGCTGGATCCAGAACGGCGTACATCGACAATACCTGCTGACGATCGAATATCCGCCCTATCACACCTGCGCCATTCGCGCGGTGAATGCGAAGACGGAGGATTTCGTCCCCACTTTTTCCGAGCGGATCGGCAGTTGGGCGGCAAGCCAGGCCGGAACCAGCTTGAAGGGGCCGTCGCAGAAAACAGCAAACATCGGTGGCGTTCCCTCCGAGGTCTACATCTGGGAGCTGGATCGCGGTCAGGGCATTTCTGCCGACACCCTGATGGCGGTCGTGCCGAGCCCGCCCAATGTGACCGAAGTGCGCCTCGTGCATGGCGTCGGCAATCGCTGAAGGCGGAGCGCAGCCAAACGACGGATGATCTTGATCTGCCGGCCATTAGACACTTAATAGACGCGTACCCACGAACAACAGGTTGAACTTTTATGACCGTACAAGAGCGCAACGGCGCGGCACTGATCGATCCCGTCAAACTCGACCGTCTCGCCGAGGTCGCCATCAAGGTTGGGCTGAGCCTGCAGCCGGGACAGGACGTGCTGCTGACCGCACCCACTGCCGCGCTCCCGCTGGTACGAAAAGTTGCCGAACATGCCTACCGCGCCGGCGCCGGTCTGGTGACGCCTATCCTGTCCGACGAGGCGGTCACGCTGTCGCGCTATCAGTTCGGTGCGGACGACGGCTTCGACCGCGCCGCCGGCTGGCTTTATGACGGAATATCAAAGGCGTTTTCCGCCAACACCGCGCGGCTTGCCATCGTCGGCGAAAATCCGATGCTGTTGGCGAGCGAAGATCCGGCCAAGGTCGCGCGCGCCAGCAAGGCCAATTCAATCGCCTATCAGCCGGCCCTGCAAAAGATCGCCAATTTTGACATCAATTGGAATATCATCGCCTATCCAAGCCCGTCCTGGGCGAAGCAGGTTTTTGCCGGCGACGAAGAGGATGTCGCGGTGGCAAAGCTTGCGGACGCGATCTTTGCGGCCTCGCGCGTGGATAATGATGACGCCATAGCGGCGTGGCAGAAACACAACGCCACGCTGCGCAGCCGGACCGACTGGCTGAACGAGCAGCGATTTAGCGCGCTGCATTATTCCGGACCCGGCACCGACCTGACGATCGGGCTCGCCGACGGTCACGAATGGGTAGGCGGCGCCTCCACCGCCAGGAACGGCATCACCTGCAATCCGAATATTCCAACCGAGGAAGTCTTCACGACCCCGCATGCAAGGCGGGTGAGCGGGCATGTCGTCAGCACCAAGCCGCTGTCCTATCAGGGCTCGCTGATCGACGGCATCACCGTGTGGTTCGAGGAAGGCCGCATCGTCGAGGCTAAGGCCACGCGCGGCAGAGAGGTCCTCAACAAGGTCTTGGAAACCGACGAGGGTTCGCGGCGGCTCGGCGAAGTGGCGCTGGTGCCGCATTCCTCGCCGATCTCGAAGAGCGGGCTATTGTTCTTCAACACGCTGTTCGATGAGAACGCCGCCAGTCACATCGCGCTCGGCCAGTGCTATTCGAAATGTTTTGTCAACGGCGACAGGCTGACGCCGGAGCAGATCGCGGCGCAGGGCGGCAACAAGAGCCTGATCCATATCGACTGGATGATCGGCTCGGACAAGATCGACATCGATGGTGTCCACTCCGACGGCAGCCGCGTGCCGGTTTTCCGCAAGGGCGAGTGGGCCTGAGGTTCGTTATTTCTCCAGGCCAAACGGGTCATCGACCGAATGGGCCGGCTGGGTGAACCAGCGGGCGCCGGTTTCGGTGATGACCATGTGGTCTTCGAGGCGGACGCCGAATTCGCCGTAGATGCAGATGGTCGGCTCGTTCGAAAACGTCATGCCGGGCTTGAGCACGGTCTTGTCGCCCTTCACGAGATAGGGCCATTCGTGCACGTCGAGGCCGATGCCGTGGCCGGTGCGGTGTGGCAGGCCGGGTGTGGCATAGCCGGGGCCGAAGCCGGCGCCGTTGATGACGCCACGCGCGGCGACGTCGATGTCCTCGCAGCGGTTGCCGGGTTTGGCGGCAGCAAAGCCCGCGGCCTGCGCGGCTTTCTCCAGGTTCCAGACCTCGCGCTGGCGCTTGCTCGGTTCGCCGAACACATAGGAGCGCGTGATGTCGGAGAGATAGCCGTCGACCGGCGCGCCGGTGTCGATCAGGATCATGTCGCCGTCCTTGAGCGTCTGCGGATAGGGCACACCGTGCGGATACGCTGTGGCCTCGCCGAACAGCACCGCGTTGAAAGGCGGATCGCCTTCCGAGCCCAGCTTGCGGTGCGCGGCGGTAATGAATGCCTGCACTTCCGTGGTGGTGATGCCTTCGCGCATGATGCGGGCGGCGGCCTTGTGGGCTTCGAGCGTGATGTTCTTGGCGGTCTGCATCAGCGCCAGTTCCTGCTCAGACTTGATCATTCGGCAACCGGCGGTGACGTCGATGGAGTTGATGAAGGTGTAGGCGTTGCCGGCCCGGCGCAGTCCGTCGAACGTGAAAAACGGCGTTGCCTCATCGACGGCGATCGTGCCGCTCGGATAGCCCAATGTACGCACGGTCTCGGTTACGGTTGCGGTCGGATCCTCGTCCTCCTCCCAGACCGCGATCTTGTCGCCGAACGCGATCATGGTCTTGAGTTTCTCGACCTCGAATGCGGGAGAGATATAGACAATCTCGCCTCTGGCCGGCAGGACCGCGCTGTGCATGCGTTCGGTGCGGCGGAACTTCAATCCGGTGAAATAAGTCATGCTGGAGGAGACATCGAGATAGAGCGCGTCGATGCCCTTCTCGCGCATGATCGCCTGGGCGCGGGCGATGCGCGCCACGCGCTCATCGACGCCAATCGGCGGCACGTCGCCGCGCATGTTCTTCATGGCGGCGAACTCCGCCTCCGCAGTCGAACCGCCGATACCAACCGTCATACGTAGGCCCTTTCAATTGTCATCGCCGAAACCGGCGCTGTATCAGGATATTTGCCGTTGCCGTCAGCCCCAAAGTTGCGGTCATCAGGACGAACGCGACGGAAGCGCCGAACGGCCAGTTGTTGAGCTGGAACTGTCCATAGATCAGGGGCCCCATCATCCTGAACTTGGGGCCGCCGAGCAAAACGGGTGTCGCATAGGCGTTCATGCCGAGGATGAAGGTCAGGATGGTACCGGCGAGGATGCCCGGCAACGACAACGGCAGCAGCACGCGACGGAACATCGTCATCGGCCCGGCGCCGAGACTGAAGGCGGCCTCCTCGACGTTGCGATTGATGCCTTCGATCACGCTCTGCAACGTCAGCACCATATAGGGCAGATTGACGGCGATGATGCCGGCAACGACGGCGCCCTCGGTATACATGATCTGCAGCGGCTCGTGGATCGCGCCGAACTGCATCAAGGTCACGTTGAGAAAGCCCCTGGAGCCGAACACGGTCATCCACCCGGCCGCGCGCACGGCGTTGCCGACGAACAGCGGCAGCACCACCAGCATGATCAGCACGTTCTTGAACCGCGACTGGGTGCGAGCAAGCACGTAGGCCAGCGGCAAACCCATCACCAGGCAGGTGACGGTACAGAGCGCGGCGACCCGCAGCGTCGTCCACAGCACGCCGGTATAATAGGGATCGGCGAAGAATTTGACGTAATTGTCGAGCGAGAACGACTCCACCATCATGCGCCGCGGTTCGAAATGATTGAAGCTGTAGCGGAACAGGATCGCCAGCGGCACCAGCAGGCCGGTGGCCACGAACACCGTCGCCGGCCCGACCAGCGTCGTGGCCGAGAGCAACGAGGTAGGCGTCTCGTCTGACTGGAACTGCGCTGGACCGGTGGCGGCCATCGGTGGCTAAAGTCCGCTCAGCTTTTCAGCTCCTTGTCCCACCATTCCTTGAACGCGACGTCGTTCTTGTTCATGTAGTCGTAGTCGAGGTCGACGAGTTTCTTGATCTCGTCGGGAGTGAAGCCGATGCGTTTGGTGAGATCCGGGGCGACCACGGCGTTGGTGACGGTGGGGTTGTAGCCCATGTCGACGGCAAAGGCTTCCTGCGCGCTCTTGTCCAGCATGGCGTCCAGGTAGGCGTACGCGCCGTCCTTGTTGGGCGAGTTCTTCGGGATGACGAAGCCCGAGATGTAGGCGAGGGCGCCTTCAGTGGGGGCGATGGCGGTGACCGAAATACCCGCGTTCTGCCATTGCACGACGCGCGCTTTCCACATCACGCCGATGCCGAATTCCTCC
Organism: Bradyrhizobium sp.; assembly: GCA_028290165.1. The sequence continues at coordinate 8,436 of JAQGKJ010000394.1, forward strand.
GACTTGAGCCCTTGGGCGAACGCCTCGTTGGTCGGATAGATGCGCATGCCGGCATTCTTGCATTCCAGCAGCAGTTTCTTGCCGGGCCCGAGATCGTTGACCTTGCCGCCGGCGGCGAGCGCGGCGCAGACCATCGTGTATTGGTATTGGATGTCGATGATACCGAGCTTGTTGCCGTGCCTGGGATCGAACACGTCCTTGTAACTGACAGGCGCCGTCGTGATCAGCTTCGGATTGTAGACGCCAACCTTGCCCGAATAGATGTGGCCGACGCCGTAGGGATACTTCATCGCCGGCAGCAGATTGCCCGCATGCTGGAGCTTGCCGTAGTCGATCGGCAACACGGTGCCGGCGTCGTGCATCTGGAACATGTTGAGTGCCGAAAGACCCTGCACATCGGTAGTGCCGCGGGGCAGTCGCTGTTCGGCGAGCATTTTCGAGCGCCGTTCGGGATCGCCGGCCTGATCCTGCACCACCTCCCAGCCGTCCTTGATCAGGATCGGAACCTCGATATTCTTGTTGAGCAGACGGGCGTAGTCGCCGCCCCAGGTGCCGACAACGATGCGGCCCTTTGCCTGCGCCGATGCCGTGCGCGGCAGGCTGGCTGCGCCGGCGAGCGCTGCTGCGCCAAGCAAGACTTCACGGCGGGATCTCGATCTGGTCATGGTTGGTGCCTCCGGGGGCGTTGACTGGTGGATCAGGATATTATGATTGAAATACGCGGCCTGTCGATTTGCTCCAGCCGATCTGGACCTGTTCTCCGATCACCGGCAGCGACTGTTCCGGCCGGTTCTGGATCTGCACGATGACGCGCTCCTTTGGGGACAGGCGTACGTGCAGGTCGACTTGCGATCCGAGATAGGAGATGAATTCCACCGCCCCCCGAAAACTGTTGTCCATCGTCGGCGCTACCGCCGCCATCAGCGCAAGACGTTCGGGTCGCAGCGCGAGGGAGGCGCTGCCAGTGCCGCTTCCTTCGCAGGCGACGACGAGGCCGCCCGCCGAGACGAAACGCCCGGGGCCGTCCATGCGGCCGTCGATGAAGGTAGAGCGGCCGACGAAATCCGCGACAAACCTTTCCGAAGGGCGTTCGTAGAGATCCTGCTGCGATCCGATCTGGCGGATACGACCCTCGCTCATGACGACGAGGCGGTCGGCCATGGTCAATGCCTCCTCCTGGTCATGGGTAACCATCACGGTCGTCAGCCCGAGCTTGCGTTGCAATTCGCGGATTTCCACCCGCACGTCCTGGCGCAGTTTCGCGTCGAGATTGGACAGCGGCTCGTCGAGCAGCAGCACGTCAGGGCGGAAAACCAGGGCACGGGCCAGTGCCACGCGCTGCTGCTGGCCGCCAGACAATTGTCGCGGCAGCCGGTCGCTGAGATGATCGAGCCGCACCAGGCGCAGCGCCTCGGTGATCTTCGGCGCCATCTCCGCCCTCGGCATCTTGCGCATCTCGAGGCCGAACGCGATGTTCTCGGCCACCGTCATGTGCGGGAACAGCGCATAGCTCTGGAACACCAGGCCGGCGTTGCGCTTCCACGGCGGCAGCGTGGTAATGTCGCGTTCGCCCAGGCGCACGCGGCCGGAGGTCGGCTCGATGAAACCGGCAACGATGCGCAACGTGGTGGTCTTGCCGCAGCCGGACGGGCCGAGCAGGACGAGGAACTCGCCATCGGCAATGTCGAGCGAAACATCGTCAGTGGCCTTGAACTCGCCATAGCGCTTGGTGATGCCGGTCAACTGCAGGCGCGCCATCGTCAGACCACGCGGCCGATGTTGACGAAGCGATCGGTCAGCAGCATGGCCCCGCCGATAAACACGATCTGCAGGACCGACACCGCAGCGATAGTCGGGTCGATCTTCCATTCGAGGTATTGAAGGATCGCGATCGGCAGCGTCGTGCGTCCGGGACCGACCAGGAACAGGCTCATTTCCAGATTGCCGAACGAGGCGATGAAGCCAAACAAAGCGGCCGCGACAATGCCCGGCATGATCGCGGGCAGGGTGATGCGACGGAACGTGGTCAAGCGGTTGGCGCCGAGGCTTTGGGCGGCTTCCTCGACCGCGCGATCCATGCCGACGAGGCTTGCGGTGATCAGGCGCACCGTCCAGGGTATCGCTATCAACACGTGACCGGCGACCAGGCCGCCGAGTGAACCGAGGATCGGCCAGCCCGTCGCGATCTCGGTTTCGACATGGAAAACATAAAGCGCGATGCCGAGCACGATGCCCGGCACGATCAGCGGCAATAACAGCAGGTTGTTCACCGCCTCACGTCCGGTGAAGCGCCCGCGCACCAGGCAAACGGCGGCGGGAACGCCGATGGCGAGGCCGATCGATGTCGCGATGACGGCGACTTGCAGGCTGAGGAGAAATCCCGTGACGAACCTGTCGTTGCCGGGAATCGCGCGGAACCATTTCAGCGAATAGCCTTCCGGCGGGAACGACGGAATCTCCTGTGCGAAGAACGCCAGCCAGATCACGAAGAACATCGGCAGCAGGATGTACGCCAGCGACACGCCGGCGGCTGCTCCGAGCGCCATGCGGCCGACCATGCGCGATGAAGTCCATCCTGGTACGACGGTCAAGATCGTCTCTTCTCACGAGCCCCTGGCGATCAATTCAGCTGGTTCTTATGCAAGATTCCGGCCTTCATGATGAGGGAGAGATGTTTGCCTTGATCGCCAAGCAGCGCAAGGTCTTTCAGCGGATTGCCGTCGACGAGGATGGCGTCGGAAAAGGCGCCCGGCTGCAATGTGCCGAGCTTGCCCGGCATGCGCAGGATTTCGGCGCCGATCGTGGTCGCCGAGCGGATGATCTCGATGGGCGAGACGACCTCCTGACGGATCACGAACTCCTTCGACTGGTCCCAATGCAATTCGCCCAGGAGATCGCTGCCATAGGCGACGGGAACGCCATGGCGCTTGCAGATCTCCAGCGACTTCAGCCCGCCCTGCAGCACGATTTCGTTCTTGGCGAGGCTTTCGCCGATCATGCCGTACTGGGCGGCCCGGTCTTTCATGGCGTAATAAGTGACGAGGTTCGCAACCAGATACATGCCCTTTTCCGCCATCAGCTTGGCGGACGCATCGTCGATCAGATTGCCGTGCTCGATGGTGCGGACGCCGAGCCGCGCGGCGCGGGAGATGGCCTCCGCGGAGTAGGCATGGGCGCAGACATAGCGGCCGAAGGCGGTGGCCTCTTCCACCGCCGCGCTGACTTCGCCGTCCGAGAATTGCAGGCTGTCGAGCGGATCGTAGGGTGAGGCGACGCCGCCGGACATCATGATCTTTACATGGTCGGCGCCCTGGCGCATCTGCTCGCGCGCGGATTTGCGCACTTCGTCAACGCCATCGGCGACGGCGGATTTGAATTGCAGGCCGTTACAGCAGACGCATTCGCCGCCCCTGTTGGTGCGCCGGCGCGAATCCGAATGGCCGCCGGTGGGGCCGATCGACTGGCCGGCGATATAAAGCCGCGGACCGACGATATGTCCAGTTTCGATGGCGGTCTTGATGCCCCAATCGGCGCCGCCGGTGTCACGCACGGTCGTGAAGCCGCGGTCGCGCATGGCGCGCAATCGCGTCGCCGCGCGCGCGGTGATCAGGGTCAGCGGCAGCATCTCCATGAAGCGAACATTGACCTCGCTGTGGATGGCGTGCACGTGGCTGTCGATCAGTCCCGGCATCAAGGTGTGTTTGCCGCAGTCGATCACTGTCGCGTCAGTGGTCTTGATCGGCGTCTCGCTGAGTTCCTTGACCGTATCGCCCTCGACCAGCAGCTGATACCCGCTGCGAAGCTCGCCGAACGAAGGTTCGAGCAATTCGAAATTCTTGAACAGGATTTTTGGGGACATGAGCGCGCTCACTGCAGCCGGTTCTTGTGGAAGCGCCCGCCCTTCATGATCATCGAAAGGTATTTGCCCTCCTCCTGAAACAGCTTCAGGTTCTTCAGCGGGTTGCCGTCGACGACGAGCAGATCGGCGAAGGCGCCCGGCTTCAGGCAGCCGAGTTTGCCCTCCATGCGCACGATTTGGGCGCCGATTGTGGTGGCCGAACGGATGATGTCGATCGGCGCCAGTACCCGCGCGCGAAGCGTGAACTCCTCGGATTGCGCCACCTGCAACTGGCCGAGCAGATCGGTGCCGTAGGCGACCGGGATGCCATGACGCTTGCAGATTTCGAGCGACTTTAACGCACCGTCGATGACGAGCTCGTTCTTGGCCAGCATGTCCGAACTCATGCCGTATTCGGCGGCACGCTTCTTCATCTCGAAATAGGTGACGAGATTGGCGACGAGGAACATGCCCTTCTCGGCCATCAGCCTGGCGGATGCATCATCGATGAGATTGCCGTGCTCGATGGTGCGCACGCCGGCGTTGGCCGCGCGCGTGATGGCTTCCGGTGTGTAGGCGTGGGCGCAGACATATCGGCCAAAGGCGTGCGCCTCCTGCACCGCTGCCTCCACCTCGCCGACCGAGAACTGCAGGCTGTCGAGCGGATCGTAGGGCGAGGCGACGCCGCCGGACATCATGATCTTCACCTGATCGCACCCCTGGCGCATTTCCTCGCGCACAGCGCGGCGGACTTCGGAAACGCCGTCTGCGATGCCCATCGAGAACGTGAGTGCGTTGCAGCATTGGCAGCGCGCGCCAAGATCAGTCCGGCGGCGGCCGTCGCTGTGGCCGCCGGTGGGGCCGATCGCCCGTCCGGCGATGAACAGCCGCGGTCCCGGCAGCAACCACTTTTCCGTTGCTTCCTTCAGGCCCCAGTCGGCGCCGCCGGTGTCGCGCACGCTGGTGAAGCCACGGTCGAGCATCCTGCGCATCAGCTCGGCGGCGCGCGCGGTCATCAGCGTCAAGGGGACGCTTTCCATGTTGCGGATCACGACTTCGGACAGCACCACGTGGACATGGCTGTCGATCAGGCCGGGCATCAGCGTGCGCCCGCCGCAGTCGATGATTTCAGCGGTTGCCAGCTTGACCGGCCCGGCCGAGACTTCCTTGATCGTGTCGCCTTCGACGACCAGTTCGTGGCCGTCGCGCAATTCCCCGGCGTCGGGATCGAGCATTTCGAAATTCTTGAAGTGGTAGACAGCCATGGCCCGATTCCCGATCGCTCGCGTCGACCGAAATGTCCTATGCTGATTTGCGGGCGTCAATGCGCAAACGTTGCATGAGGGGCCTGACGGGCAGGTAGGCTATTGCGCTTTCGCGATCAGGCGCAAGCTGCTCATCACGCATCCGACCGCGGCGAATGCGGCACCGAGCACGAGCGCGGAGGTCGCTCCCTCACGACCCGCAAGGCCAAAGCAGAGCGCCGCAAGCGCGGCCCCGCTGGCCTGCCCGGTCAGGCGGGCTGTCGCCACGATGCCGCTCGCACTTCCGCTGCGATCGGCAGGTGCGCTGGACATCAAGGCCTTCATGTTCGGCGCCTGGAAGAAGCCAAATCCGCACCCGCAGATGACCATGCGCCAGACGATGTCGGCGACATGCGGGCTCGGCGGAAGCATCGCCAACAGGACCATCCCGATGCCGAGCATTGCCAGGCCGAGGCCGCCGAGGAGTCCTGCGGGGTATCGATCGGAAAGACGTCCGGCGATCGGGGCCATCACGGCGACCACCAGCGGCCAGGGGGTCATGAAAAAGCCGGTCTCGACCTGCGACCGGCCAAGAATGTCCTCGAAGTAAAATGGCAGGGAGACAAAGGCCAGTCCCTGGACCGCAAACGCGCAAATCGAGGTGGCCGTGGAGAGTGCGAACAGCGGCCTGCGAAACAGGTCGACCGGCAGCATCGGCGCCGGATGATCGGCCTGTCTGCGGATCAGAACCCAGCCGAGCAGCACGGCACAGCCAAGCTCGATTGCTACAAGCAAAGGCCGCGTGTGATGGGCAGCACTTCCGATACCCAGGATAAAAAGGCCAAGGCAGCCGGCCGCCAATAGCGCGCCGGGAAAATCGAAGGGATGGGTCGCTCGCGGAGTACGTGGCAACGTCTTCAGGCCGATCAAGATCGCAACCAGGCCGAAGGGAATGTTGATGGCGAACAGCCAGGGCCACGGCCCGATCGCGAGAATGCCGGAGGCAACCGTCGGGCCGAGCGTGAAGGCGGTCGCGACCACCAGCGCATTGTACCCGAACCCCCGGCCCTGCATGCGCCCCGGAAAGACGAAGCGGACCAGCGCCGTGTTCACACTCATAATGCCGCTGGCGCCGAGACCCTGCAGCGCGCGCGCTACCAGCAGGCTGTCCAAGGACCATGCATAAGCGCAGCCCAGCGACGCCAGCGTGAACAGCAAGAGGCCGCCGAGATAGATGCGGTGGTGGCCGACGATTTCGCCAAGGGCCGCGAGCGGCAGAAGCGTTGCCACCAGCGCGATCTGATAGACGTTCACCACCCAGATCACATCGGCCGGGCCGACATGGAGGTCGGCGGCGATTGCGGGCAGGGCGATATTGGCGATCGCGGTATCGAGAGATGCCATTGCAAGCGCGGTAAAGATCGCGGCAGCGGCCCAACTCCGGCGGTCTGCCGGCAGACCATCGATCGCAGCCGGCGCATTGGCCGAAATTGTTTCCGTCGACATTCGATAAGGCTCTCCCAATATTCCGGAGATGTAGTCTGGATATGGCGCCGCCAGCAGTTGGCTCGCTGCATGCCGCGTATGCGACACCGAATGCCGGCGAAGACGGCAATCAAACGTCCCGGTGCCGCCAGATGCGGCAGGGACTTTCCGAATCCTTAAAAGGACGAGGCTCTCTGCCCCTCAGAACTCGAGCGGGGCGTTATCGACGACTTCCTTCATGACGAAGAACGTTCTGGTCTGCCGAACGCCGGGCAGCGCGATCAGCTGTTCGCCATGAATCCGGTTGAAATCCGCCATGTCTTCGACCCTGATTTTCAGGAAATAATCGAAGTCGCCCGCGACCAGGTGACAGTCGAGGATGAACTTCAATTTCGCGACGGCCTTTTCGAACGCCGCGAAACTCTCACGCGTCGAGCGATCGAGCACGACGCCGACCATCACCAGCGCGCCCCGGTCGACCTTTTGCGGCACGATCATTGCGCGAACGTCTTTGATGTAACCCCGCTCGAACAGCGTTTGTGTCCGGCGGTGACATGTCGCGGGACTGACGCCGACCAGCTGCGCCAGTTCGGCGTTGCTGAGTCGCCCATTGTCCTGAAGCAGACGCAGCATTTTCAGGTCGAAGCGGTCGATTTCCTTAGGTGTGGAAGAATCTTTCATATTTTGGCGGACCGTCCGAAGATAACTGCACAATTGATACACGGGCTAGCTCAATAGAGCAACTTCACGAGCAACTTCGAGAGCACCTTTCTCGCCGATGATGTTAGTTTCCGTCGCATCGGAGCGGCAGACAGAAGGGCACCTTGCATGCTGCAAAAATTCGAACGCTATCCACTCACTTTCGGTCCCACCCATATCGAGAAGCTCGAACGCCTCGGCGCGCATCTGGGCGGCAAGGTCGAGCTCTACGCGAAACGCGAGGACTGCAATTCGGGGCTGGCTTTCGGCGGCAACAAGCTGCGCAAGCTCGAATACATTATTCCTGATGCCATTGCCTCCAATGCCGACACGCTGGTCTCGATCGGGGGCGTGCAGTCGAACCACACGCGCATGGTTGCCGCGGTCGCCGCGAAGATTGGAATGAAGTGCCGGCTGGTGCAGGAAAGCTGGGTGCCGCACGAGGATGCGGTCTATGATCGCGTCGGCAACATCCTGTTAAGCCGGATCATGGGCGCCGATGTCGAGATGGTCGACGAAGGATTCGATATCGGGATCCGCCAAAGCTGGGAAGCGGCGATCGCGGACGTCAAGGCCAAGGGCGGCAAGCCCTACGCGATCCCGGCAGGCGCCTCGGTGCATAAATATGGCGGCCTTGGCTATGTCGGCTTCGCCGAGGAGGTGCGGGCGCAGGAGAAGGAACTCGGGTTTGCCTTCGACTACATCATCGTCTGCACCGTCACCGGCTCGACCCATGCCGGCATGCTGGTCGGTTTTGCCAAGGACGGCCGCGAGCGCAGGGTGATCGGCATCGACGCGTCCTTTACGCCCGCGCAAACCAAAGCGCAGGTGCTTGCGATTGCACGGAACACCGAAAAACTCGTCGAGCTCGGCAAAGAGATCGTCGCAGACGATGTGGTGCTGGTCGAGGATTATGCCCACCCGGCCTATGGCGTTCCGTCGCAAGAGACGAAAGAGGCCATTCGCCTCTGCGCCCGGCTCGAAGGCATGATTACCGATCCCGTCTACGAAGGTAAGTCCATGCAGGGTATGATCGACCTCGTGAAAAAGGGCTACTTTCCGGAAGGATCGAAGGTGCTCTACGCCCATCTCGGCGGCGCGCCGGCCATCAACGGCTACGCCTATACTTTCCGCAACGGTTAGCGCCTTCGCCCCTTGCGGTTCGCCGACCGGCCGAATGCGCGGAGCGATGGCCCGTCGCGCATTGTGGCAAACCGGTCGGCTCCAGTGGCCGCCGCAGGAAACGCAGTCCGGGTCAGCTCGCCTTCGCCATCAATTCGCTTTGGCCCTCGCGCACGAATTCCTCGAACGTTTTGGGGATTGCACCGCCGAGTTTCTCGATCGCGTCGGTCACCGCGAAACGCGCCCGCTCCGGATCGAGGTCGGCGGCGCGCAGCGCCTTCCAGAGCGCGGAAAGATGTTCGACCGCGTGCTGACCGTAATCGCGCGCCAGCGCATCGCGACGCCATTCGTCGTCGGTGATCTCCTCGTAGCGGATGTCCTTGCCGAGAACACGCCCGAAGGTCGCGATGATTTCCGTTAGCGAAATGACGGTGCCGACCACGGGATAGGTGGTGCCTGCCGTCAATGCGGGGCTCGTCAACAGCCCGACGGCGACGCGCGCGACATCCTCGCCCGCGACCAGCGGAAGCACGGTCTGTTCCTTGCCCCAGGGTAACCGGACTGCACCTTGCGCCGGCAGGCTCTGACGGACCAGCGCGCCGAGATTCTCGTAAAATACCGTGGCGCGGACATGCACGGCCCCAATGCCGGCCCATTCGAACACCTGTTCGGACAAATAGTTTTGCCGCATCCGCGGGGTAGGGGCGTCCGCTGACGATTGCAGCATCACCAGATTGACCAGGCGGGAGACGCCGGCTTCGCGCGCGGCAAGCGCCATCGCCGCAGTCGCCTCAAGCAATCCGTCCTGCACCGGATAGGCGAAATAGACCGCTGAGGTGCCCTGCACCGCGCGCTGGACCGAGCGGATATCGAGGAAGTCGCCTTCGAAGATCTCGGCGCCGCGCGTCCGCAAGCGGTCCGAGCGTTCGTCGATCTTGTGGACGAAGGCTCGAACCGGGATCCCGCGCGCGAGCAGCATTTCGGTTACATGCCGCCCGGTCTTGCCTTGCCGGCCGCCGGCTGCGGAAGTGACGAGGACTGGTTTTGCCATGGCTCTTCTCCCTTTACATTCCCGGTTACGTGGGTACCATGCGGTACCAACGGCTTTGAATGTATGGTACCATACGGTACCAAGTCAAGGGAGATTCGATGGCGGCGAAATCGACGGCGAAACCGCGCCCGGAAGACGCTGATGGAACGCCTGCGCGCGCGCGCATCCTCGACGCGGCTTTTGCGGCGTTCATGGAGCGCGGCTTTGCCGAGACCTCAACGCTCGAGATCGCCACCCGTGCGCACGTCTCAAAGCGGGAGCTTTACGCGCTGGTCGGCAGCAAGCAGGAAATGCTCGCGGCCTGCATCGGCGAGCGCGCCAAGCGGCTGCAGATGCCGGCCGACCTGCCCGAACCGCACGACCGGGAAACGCTCGCGCGTGTGCTTGAAGCCTTCGGGACAAGGCTGCTGCACGAGATCAGCGACCCCACCGTGGTCGCCGTGTTTCGACTGGCGATCGCCGAAGCGGTGCGGGCGCCCGAGGTCGCCCGCGCTCTGAACGCGATCGGGGTCGCGCCCAGCCGCGCCGCCTTGCGAGAGGTGATGAACCGGGCGCAATCGGCCGGACTTCTCAGCGGCGAGCCTGCCGAGATGGCCGAGCATTTTGCCGGATTGCTCTGGGGCAATTTGATGACAGGTCTTTTGCTCTGCGTCGCTGAGCGGCCGGGCCCCCGCGAGATCGCGCGGCGTGCCCGCGTCGCTACCGCGGCCTTGCTGCAAGTCTATGCGCGACCAGATCAGGCAAGGCCGTCTATTCGGCCCTGATGCCCGCCGCCTTGACGATCGGCCACCACTTCTCGAGCATTTCTCAGCTTTGTTAGCGCTGATTGCAACGGCGGCCGTAAGGAAGGCTTAAAAGTTTGTTATTAGCTTGGCGCGGAGCTTCGCCCGGGTGCATCGCTTTTGCATCTTGGGCCGATTTTTAACGTGTCCTCTTGAGGTGACTGATGTCCCATGCCCTGATTGAAACCGCCAATCTCGTCGGCAATCTGACGCCGCGGCCGATCGAGCCGTGCTGGATCATCGAGGGCAATCCGGTTGCGCAGTGCTCGGTGCTGTCAGAAAGCGCGGATGGGCTGGCATCGACCATGGTCTGGGAGTGCAGCGAAGGCAAATTCAACTGGTACTATGATTTCGACGAGACCATCCTGATCCTCGAGGGCGGAATCGTCGTCGAAAGCGATACGATGTCGCCGACCCGCTACGGCCCCGGCGATGTCATCTTCTTCAGGGACGGTGCCCATGCCAAATGGCATGTCGAGGGCCGCGTCAAAAAGCTGGCGTTCTGCCGCAAGACCCAACCGGTTCTGCTCGGCTTCGCGCTGCGGGTATTCTCCAAGATAAAGCGAACCCTGCTGCCGGCCGGCAAGCGCCAGCCCGCGAGCCTGATGGCTTCCGGCTGAGAACGCCGTAACAAAGAGCCATTTACAACAACGCCCGCAGCAGGTCCAAAACGCTTCCGCCGCCTATATTTCCTTCATGACCTGCGCGTACGCAATCAGCGCAAACAGCACGGTCCCGCCGATAATATTGCCGATCAGGACCGGGACGAAAAAGTCCGTGACCATCGGCAGGACAGCGAGATGTCCGTTCAGCACAAGAAAAAAGGCCTCGACGCTGCCGGCGACGATATGCATGAACCCGGCTGCCGAGATCAAAGATGTGATCATGATGATCACATGGAACTGGGTAGCCTCTGCGCTCGGGAGCTGCCAGACCAGCGCCGCGATTAGAAAACCGGACGCGATCGAACGGAACACCGTCTCCATCCACGGATGACTCGCGATGTGGCTTGCGATATCAAGCACGGCCGCTTTCAGGTCTGGCGTAAGCACCGGAGTAAAGGTGCAAAGCACGGCGGCCACGAAGGTCCCCGCCATGTTGGCAGCCAGCACAACACCCCAAAGACGCATCAGTCGCCAGAGATTGGCCGAGGTGGGATTGGCCACAACCGGCAAGACCGCGGTGACGGTGTTCTCCGTAAAGAGCTGCTGTCGTGAAAGCACTACCATCACGAACCCCACGGAATAGCCCAGGCTGCTGACCAGAACGGTCCATGAGGATTGCGGGAGATGCGACTGCAATATGGCTTGGGAAAGGAGCGAGAAGCTGATCGAGAGCCCGGCGGCCAGCCCCGACCACCACAATGAGATGACCGGCCTGTCCATCTCCTCATCGCCGAGCCTGCGCACGATTTCGTAGATCACGGGCGTGCTCGGGCTCGACATCTCCTCGACGTCGGCGGCCTCCTTTTCGGTGAACTGTCTGTTTTCGCGCGCGGAGTGCGCCTGCTGCTTGCGCGTTTTGCCAACCTGGCGGGGATCGCTGAATTTCTTCACTTTCGGCTCCTTGATAAGCGCCAATCGCGGCCGCGATAACCCCAATTGCGGACTCCCTGAAAGTCTTTGATGCAATTGAAAAATGCCCGCCGGACGGCTGTTTTCGCCGTGCTTCCGTCGCGGATCAAAGGTAAAGAGTTGGAGACGCTAAAAAGTTCCCGGAAGCCCGGGCGAACAAGTTCGTGATGCCAGGCTTCGCGACAAGCCCATCGCCCTCAGCCAGGCTTCAGCCTGTAAAAATCCGTCGCCGTCTTCGAGAACAACGCCGTCTTCTCGGCCTCGCTGCATGGCGCCGCGATACGCTTGAATGCGTTGAAGATCACATGATAGCTGCACTGGCCTTTGTCGGGCGGAAAGTTGCTCTCGAACATGGCGCGTTCCGGACTGAACGCCTCGATGCAGGTCTCGATATAGGGACGCCAGGCCCTGGCTGCGTCCTCCGACGATGGCGGCATCGGGCGCTCGTGAAAATCATAACCGAGTAGCCGCATCGCCAGCCCGCCGAGCTTTACAGACACATTGGGACATTTCGCGATTTCCTGGATCGAGGCCTTCCATCCCTTGAAGATCTCCTCGCGCCGATTGGCGTAATTGCCGAGGCCGACCGGTCCGCCGCAATGATCGAGCACGATTTTGGTGTCCGGGAATGCGCGGGCGAGATCGGTCAGATCGCCGATTTGCGGGTGAAACAGCCACGCATCGAAACTCAGGCCTAGCGGCGCGAGGCAGGCAAAGCCTTTGCGGAAGGTGGAATCGAGCAGCAGGCCCTTCGGCCGCGTGGCGTACATGTGGGCGACGTTGGGGTCCGCATCCCACGCCGAAGAATGCCGGATGCCGCGAAAGCGCCCCTGGCCGGCGGCAATTTCCGCCTCCAGCACCGGACGCGCCCCTTCGCCCAGCAACAGATTGACGTGGCCGACGATGCCGGCGCAGATCGCGGCCGGGCCGTAGCCGCCGCTCGCGCTCATCGCCGCGGCGCCGTTGGCGAATTCGACTTCGCCGACCGGGCGCAACGCTTCCGGGCCGCCGGCGCGATACATCGACCGGGCCTCGACATAGACGGTCGCAATAACATTGTGTCCGGAGGCGATATCGGCGGCCATGTCCTCAATCAAATAGCGCTGGCCGCCGCGGTCCCACAAATGATGATGCGGATCGACGATCGGGCGTGAGGGATCGATGATTTCTTCCTTGCGCAATGCGAGCCAGTCTTCGCGCGGATCGGCATAGAGCCCGCTCTTTGACGCGGGGGCACTGCTGGCGGCCATCGATTTCACTCCCTGTTTCTTGTTATGTCGAAATTGCCGAAATCCGCCCGGCGCGTCAAACGCCGTCGAGAATAATGACCGTCGGCGTGCCCGGCAGCGTTTCCCGCGAAATCCGAAGGGTTCGCTTGGTCCGCATGTCGATCGCGAACTGCTGGCCGATCCGGCGCATGAAGTCGTCGAGCGGTGTCATGAAACGATGCATCGGCAGTACCACGGCGGCGCGGAGCCGCCGCGTGATGTCCGAAATGCCGTCGAGCGACATTGTATAGGTGCCGTCGATCGGCACCATCACGATGTCGAGCCGGCCGATTGCGGCGAAATGGCTGTCGTCGAGCTTGTGATGCAGGTGCCCGAGATGGCCGATGCAGAGGCCTCCGACCTCGAAAATGAAGATCGAGTTGCCGTCCTTGATCATCTCGCCGCTGGAATCGTCGCCGAAATAGCGGCGGATATCGGTCGTGACATTGCGGATGTAAACGTCGCCGACGCGAAGCGCGATTTTTGCAGGCTGGCCGTCATCGCCCCAACCGTGCAGCACATAGGGAATATGCTGATCCGGAAACAGCGTGTAGTGCGTGCTGTGGGCGCGATTCATGGTGACGACGTCAGGCAGGCGGCCGGTCCGGTAGGCGCCGCTATAGTCGGTCGCAATCCGCACGCCGCCGGGCGTATCGATGTAGTAGGTCGAATGGCCGGCATAGGTGATCGCGACCTCGTCCGTCTTGGCAGCCGCCTCGCGAAGGCTGACTGCCGTGGCGCGCGGCGGCGCATTCGCCATCGCCAGACATTCGCTGCGTTGGGCATCCTGGGCGACGGCTGGCGCGATCAGCTGATACAACAGGGCAAGAACCGCGGAAAGGGATCGCAACATGGCAGGGCTCGTCTTAGGATGACGCCTTTACTGTATCGTGCAATCCCGCGGCCGTCATGACGGCAAATTCCCATTGCTGAGATGCGAGCCCAACGACCTTGTTTCGGAGAATTGCCATGGCCCAACGCGCATCCTCTTCGCATCGGCTGGAACCGCTTCGTCACGTCGAGGCCGGCGTTCTTGACGTCGCTTACTATGAAGCGGGTCCGGCGGACGGGCCGGTGGTGATGCTGCTGCACGGCTTCCCCTACGACGTCCACTCCTATGTCGATGTCGCGCCTCAACTGGCCGCCCGGGGCTGCCGCACCATCGTTCCCTATCTGCGAGGCTACGGGCCGACCCACTTTCGCGACGAGAGAACGCCGCGTTCGGGAGAACAGGCCGCGATCGGGTCGGACCTGATCGCGCTGATGGATGCGCTCTCCGTGAACCGCGCCGTTGTCGCCGGCTATGATTGGGGCGGACGCGCGGCTTGCGTGGCCGCGGCGTTGTGGCCCGACCGGTGCATCGGCCTCGTCTCGGTGAATAGCTATCTTATTCAGGATATCGCGAGCGCCATGGTTCCGATGCGGCCGGAGCGCGAGGTCGCGCTCTGGTATCAGTATTATTTTCAGCTCGAGCGCGGACGGGCTGGCCTCGCCGCCAACCGGCGCGCGATCGCCGGGATCTTGTGGCGGCAATGGTCACCGAACTGGCATTATGACGATGCGACGCTGGACCGGACGGTCGCTGCCCACGACAATCCGGATTATGTCGATGTCGTGATCCACAGCTATCGTCACCGGTTTGGTCTCGCGGGAGGCGATCCGCAATATGCCGACCTGCAGCGCCGGCTGGCGGCACTGCCTGTCATAACGGTCCCGACCATCACATTGGACGGCGACGCGGACGGCGTTGCCCCCGCGACCGACGGCACCGCGAGTGCGGCGAAGTTCACCGGTCGCCGCACCCATCATGTCATCCCGCGCGCGGGCCATAATCTCCCCCAGGAGGAACCCGAAGCGTTCGCGGCTGCGGTGTTGGAGTTGGTCAAGGCGTAGGGTGTAAGAACAGGCGTGTCTTCTTTACTTTTTGCCGGCCCAGCCCTTAGCGATGATCTCGTTCAATTCTTCAATCGATAAGGACGGACCGTCCTTTTTCTTCAGAGAGCCGAAAACATCCGAAATCTTGCTCGCAGGCCGGGCAGCCTTCAGCTCAATCTTGCCGTGAGAAAGCTTGTTTACAGCAATCTGATCGCCGGGCCAGACATCTAGATGTTTCAGGAGCGTGATCTGTCCTTTGGACGCGACAACAATCGTGCTCATGGTCGGCCGTATGTTTGAGACTGCATGCGAGGCAGAAAATACCTTACCATCAAATGCGCAGTGCATGGGGCGGAATAGCGACGCCTATTCCCCCTAATGGGGCAGCCAGAAACGATCGCTCCGCCGGTCACTCCCGCCGCGGGCTGATCTTCCAGGTGGCCGCGATGATGCCCGCGGTCATCAGTCCCGTGATCAGCGCGACCAGGGGAACCGCGAGCGCCAGCGCCGCGGTCGCGGCCCATCCGATCGAGGAAAAGGCTTCCGAAAATGTCGCCAGCCGCGACGATGTCTGGCGGCGGCGAAACTGGCTGCGTTTTGCTTGCACGCGAAACCAGAGCTGAATGGCGGTGGCCGAAGCCGCTGCGATCATGACGCCAAGGGCTGTGACCGCCGCCTGCAGCGGCGAGGCAAATGTCAATGCTGCGACCAGCGGCGCGAAAATCGCGCCGATCGCGATCAGCACCACTTCGATCTTGGCCCGAATCACGCGCGAGGGGGCGAGCGGCGCAGTGGCCACCAAATCAGCAGCGTCCTCGCCTGAAATCGTCAGCCAGGCGAGGCCGCCCGCGAGCTGGCCTGCCGCCATCACGACGACCGGGGTGATCAGCACGATGGCCAGACTGCTGTCACTGAAACTTCGCCATAGCATCAAGGCCGGGGGCACCAGATATAAGAGCTGCATCAGCGTCTGCGACACCAGCCAGGGATCGCGGCGCAACAGCAAAAATTCCTTCCGTCGCAGCGCCTGTTGCCGCGAGCCCCTGCGAAACGCTTTGGCGCGTGAACCCTGCTGGCTTGGTGCGGCATTCGCCGAAACGCGCACCGCGGTGTCGGCAAAGCTGGCTGAGAAGAGTGCCATCACGACGCCGAGCAGCATCAGGCCGCCGGCCACGAGCAGAAGCAGCGCCTCGCCGTCGCCGAGCGCCGCGCGCGCCGGCCACCAGACGATGCTGTCGAGATCGGGCGCAAAGGCTGCCGCGGCGTCCGAGGTCAGCACCGCGAATCGCGACAGCGTGCCATAGGACAGGATCGCGGCAATCTGCAGCGCGATGACAAAACCAGCGCCGATGATGGCAGCGAGAATTTGCGCCACCAGGCGGGTCCGGCTCGGGCCGATCAGGCGAAACAGCACGATCGTGACCGCGATCGCCACCGCCGCGGCGGATAGTCCAATCGCGATGACCACGCCGAAGGCGGAAAACCATCGGATGCCGCCGCCGATCACGAGAACGTCGACAAACGGCGTCGACAGCAACACCGCCATCGCGATCACCGCCAGCGCGATCGCGGCAATACGAACTGAAAATACATTCTCCAGGCGGACCGGCGAGGACATGATCAGGTCGAGATCGGCGCGGGCATAAAACACCCGCGTCACGGATTCGATCGCCTGCGACAGCATCAAGGCCCAGGCCAGCAATATCGTCGAGGTGATGACGATGAGGCTGGGCTTGTCGAGCGGGGCTTGCAGCTCCGCGAAGCGGCCGATCACAGCGTAGGCCGGCAGGTGCATGATGGCGGCAAAGACGATCAGGCCAATGACGGCGCGCTTTTGCTTGCGTCGTCCGCCCGTCATCATCGCGAGCCATTCGCGCCAGGCCAGCCGGATTTCGTGCCGGGCAAACCATGTGAGAGCGCTCGCCGAGCTCATGCGGCGGCCGCCTCGACGTCGACCAGCGCGATGAACAGGTCTTCGAGGCTGGTATCGGTGTGCCCGTTCTGCTGGCGCAGTTCGGCCAAGGTGCCTTCGGCGACGAGCCGTCCTGCCGCGATGACGCCGATCCGGTCGGCCATCCGCTCGGCGACTTCGAGAATGTGCGTGGTCATGATCACGGTGCAGCCAGAGCGCACGCGATCCCCGAGCAATCCCTTGACGTGACGCGCGGAGACGGCGTCAAGCCCGGTCAAGGGTTCGTCGAGGATGATCAGGCGGGGGCCGTGTACCAGCGCGCCCGCAAGCGCGACCTTCTGGCGCATGCCCTTGGAAAATCCCTCGCAACGCTCATCGATATGGGGCTCGAGGCCAAGCGAGACCAGGAGGTCGTGCGCGGAGGCTTGCGAAATTGCGGGATCGATGCCCCAGAGGCCGCCGACGAATTCGAGATATTCCAGCGGCGTCAGCTTGTCATAAATCATCGGCTCGTCCG
>JAQGKJ010000895.1 GCA_028290165.1 Bradyrhizobium sp.
GATGATCGCCGAGATCGTCGGCGGCGCGCTGTTCGGCTCGCTGGCGCTGATCGCCGACGGATTGCACATGTCGACCCACGCCGGCGCGCTGCTGCTGGCGGCGTTGGCCTATACGTATGCCCGCAAATATGCCTCAGACCGCAACTTCACCTTCGGCACCGGCAAGTTCGGCGATCTGGCGGGATATTCCAGCGCCATCGTGCTGGCGATGATCGCGCTATTGATCGGCTATGAGGCGATATCGCGCCTGCTCAATCCTGTTCCGATCAGCTTCAACGAGGCGATCCCGATTGCCGTCCTGGGTCTCGCGGTCAATGTCGCGAGCGCCTGGCTATTGTCGGGTGGGCATCATCACGGTCACAGTCATGGTCACGCGCATGACCATGACCATGATCATGCCGAGGAACCTCATCGCGTCGAACTGGGCAACGACGCGCTCGACATCGAGGTCTTCGAGGACAACGTACCGCCACGCTTCCGCGTCAGGGCGGATCTGGACGTGCTGGCTGGCGTCTCCGACGTCGCCATCGAGACCATCAGGCCGGATGGCAGCCGGCAGCTATTTTCGTTCGACGACCGCGAGGGATACCTGGAATCGCGCGACGAAATTCCGGAACCGCATGCCTTCCTCGCCAAGCTGCGGCTGATGCAGGCGGGCCGGCCGCATGAGCGCGAGCTGGAATTCGAGGAGCACGATCACGAGGCCGCGCATGGCGCGCATCACCGCGACAACAATATGCGCGCTGCCGTCATTCATGTGATGGCCGATGCCGCGGTATCGGTTCTGGTCATCGCCGGGCTGGTGCTGGCGCGCGCCTTCGGCTGGCTCTGGATGGACCCGCTTGCCGGCCTGATCGGCGCGATCGTGATCGCGAACTGGTCGGTCGGGCTGCTGCGCGATACCGGCGGCATCCTGCTCGATCGCACGCCGGATCCGCGCATGGCCGAGAAAGTCCGGATGGTAATCGAAAGCGAGGGCGACCAGGTCACCGACCTGCATCTCTGGCGGCTCGGGCCCGGCCACCTCGGCGCCATCGTCTCCGTCGCAACGTCAGGGCCGCGCGAGGCCGGACATTACCGGCAGCGGCTAGCCAGGTTCGCCGACCTGTCGCACGTCACCGTGGAGGTTCAGCACTCCCACTCGGCGAGCGGCTAGAGCGTTTCCAGGATACGTCGTTTCACAGATACTTTGCGATCAGCTTGAATTCCCTGAGTGCAGCCCGGCCCTTCGGGCCGGATGCCTCGAGCGACCGTTCGAGCCCGTGGGTGATGTGCTCGTGGATCAATGCCTTCTTGGCGTTTTCGATGGCGCTCTCCACGGCCTGCAGCTGTTGCGCGACCTGGGCGCAGGGCCGGCCCTGCTCGATCATCTCGATGATCGTCTCCAAATGGCCATTGGCGCGTTTCAGACGGCGGGCAATCGCCGAATGCGGGTGGTCGTGCATATATGATTCTCCTATCCCCCAGGGAGGATATCAATGATCCTCCGGGGAGGATAGAAAAAATGCTTGACAGCGATACAGGTCAGGCATACTTGCCGATTGTTGTCCAGGGCATTCGTCCGAGACAAGCCGTTCAACCCTAATGAAGAGCACATGGGCAGTACCACCTTTGGCAACGTCAACCCGGCAACCATGATCGGGCCCGCGCTGCCGCAAGACATCAAGATCAATCGCGCCGGCCTGCGCCGCGTGAGGGGTATGGTCGCGCCTGGCTGACTGTCTCGCTCACTGGCCTGCCGCGTGAAACGCGGAAGTGGAGGTGAGCGATGTTCAAAAGACTCGCAAAATCCAGACTTGTGAAATTCTGGCCTGTTCAGACCCAGCGCATCGCGCCGGGGCTGCACAAGGCCGGGCTTTCCCATCGCGCGTATTGCAATGACAACCTGCCGGGGTTTCGCCACCCGGCGGCAGCGGGCAAGCGCCGGTCGCCAACGCCTGTGCTTGCCTGTCATTGGCTTTATCGCAACGGCCGGCTCGAATGCCGCTGGCAGGTCGCCGACGAGGCGCCAACCGGCGGGTTCGATGAACGCCGGCATTCCGCGCGAGGCCCTTTATCCGGACGGCCGCCGCTCCGATCGCGCAACCTGGCGCTGGCCGGACCTGCAGCGGCGGCGGAGGATTTCACATAACGGTCTTCGAACTGTCTTATCAGAAACGCGACGGCTGGAACGCTGCGGAGCATGGTTGCCTCCGGGTCACCGGCGGAAGCGCCAGCACATCGAACAGGATTTTCCCCGTGAACGTATCGATTGATCAGGCCGCCATCAGCCTTGGCGTAGCCACCCTCATGGGCGCAGTGATCGGATTCGAACGCCAGTGGCGTCAGCGGATGGCCGGCTTGCGGACCAACACGCTGGTCGCGATCGGCGCGGCGAGCTTTGTGATTTTCGAAGGCTTGTTTCCCGACGACGGAAGCCCGACACGGGTAGCGGCCCAAGTTGTCTCCGGGATCGGCTTTCTCGGCGCAGGCATCATCTTTCGCGAGGGACTTCAGGTCACCGGCCTCAACACTGCAGCCACGCTGTGGTGCTCGGCGGCCGTCGGGCTATTGGCGGGAAGCGGACATCCGCTGCATGCGGCGCTGGCGACGGGTTTTGTCGCTCTCGTCAATCTGATCCTGCGGCCGCTGGTCCGGATCATCAACCGGCAACCGTTCTCGCAGGTCGAGAACGATTTCCACTATCGCGTCCGCGTCGTCTGCCGGAATCCGGAAGAGGCCCATGTCCGCGCCCTGCTCTTGCAGAGCACCGGCAACGGCCAACTCAGCCTGCGGCGGCTCGACAGCACCGACCTCGAGGAGAGCGGGCGCGTCGAAGTCACCGCCCAGCTCACGGCTCACGCGAAGAACGACGCCATTCTTGAACAGGTTGTCGGCCGCCTCAGCCTCGAGCCCACCGTTTCGGCCGCGAGCTGGAGCGTCGGGCCGATGCTGGAATAACCGTCGTCGACGACACTTACTTGCAATTGCGAATGATTTGCAATAACGCCAAGGAATGAGTGTCACCTTTGTTTGATCTAGCTTTAGTTTGGGTATCGGGGCGCGGCATGAAGACGATTCGCAAAATTGGGGGTGGCACGGCAATCGTGCTTGCGACGTGTTCTGTCGTGAGCGCGGCGGACTTGCCCGCAAACCTCCCCGTCAAGGCGCCGGTGCGCTCGGCCATCTACGATTGGACCGGATTCTATCTCGGCGGCCATATCGGTTACGGCGGCGGCAGTTTCGGCCCCGGCACCAATCCGCTCCCCGAGCAGGGCGTGTTGTTTCCGCACAGTGTTACGGGCGTGATCGGCGGTTATCAGGCCGGCTACGCAAGACAGTTTTCGAATCATCTCGTGCTGGGCATCGAAGCGGATGCGTCGTTCACCAGCCCCTTGGACGGCCCGGCGCTGACGCCGGTGGCGTTCAACACCACGCTCGACTATGTCGGCACCGTGCGCGGCCGGATCGGATATGCGTTCGGAACGTTGCTGCCTTATGTGACGGGCGGCCTGGCTTGGGGGCACAGCCACGTCAATATCAATGACGGCGGCAGAGATATCATCTCGTCGCCCGGGCAGACCCAAACGGGCTGGACCGCAGGCGCCGGCGTCGAATTTGCCGTGAGCGGCAACTGGAGCGCCAAGGTCGAATATGACTACATCGCTCTCGCGCGCCGGATGTACGATTTGCGCGACTTCGGCCTGCCGCCCATCAATGTCGATCCCGATATCCACCTCGTCAAACTCGGGTTGAATTACCGGTTCGGGGATATGCCCTGGGCCGCGCCGGTTTCCGCCAACGGACAACCTGCGCTGCCGGAATCGACGGACTGGAATGTCCACGCGCAGACGACGTTCATTCCCACGGCCTATCCTCCATTCCGCTCGCCCTATGCGGGCACAAATAGCCTGCCGGGAAGCGGACAGGCGCGCGAAACCTGGACGACAACGGCCTTCCTGGGCGTGCGGCTGTGGCAGGGTGGCGAGTTCTATTTCAACCCCGAGCTTGCAGAGGGATTTGGCCTCAACGGAACGCTCGGGCTGGCGGGTTTTCCTAACGGGGAAGCGCAAAAGGCCGGCACCACGTTCCCCAAATATCGGCCGCAGCGCTACTATTTCAAACAGACCTTCGGTCTTGGCGGCGAACAGGAAGACGTCGCGGACGCCGCCAATCAACTGCCGGGCAAACGCGACATCGACCGCGTTACGGTCATGGTCGGCCGGTTCGCGATCGGCGACTTCTTCGACGGCAATTCCTACGCCAAGGATCCGCGCGCGGACTTCATGAACTGGGCGATGTGGTCCTCGGCCGCCTACGATTTCCCGGCGGACCTGCCGGGCTATACGCGCGGCGCTGTGGTCGAACTCAATCGCAAGGACTGGGCGGTGCGCGCCGGCGTGTTCGAGGTACCGACGGCCCCCAACAGCGACGTGCTCGCCTTCAAGACCGGCGGCACGGTGGTCGAATTTGAAAGCCGCTACGCGATCTTCGATCAACCCGGCAAGTTGCGGCTTGGCGCATTCGCCAACAGCGGCACCACCGGCAATTACCGGCAGGCGCTGGCGATTGAAGGTGCGGACCCCACGCTCGATATCAATAACGTCATGATGGCTATCCGGCACGACAACCTCAAATACGGATTTTACGCCAACGCCGAGCAAAAGATCGCCAAGGACGTCGGCCTGTTCGCCCGCGCCAGCTGGAACGACGGCCAAAACGAGATCCTCTCATTCACCGATATCGACCGCAGCCTGTCTGGCGGCCTGTCCATCAAGGGCAGCTATTGGGGACGGCCGAACGATACGATCGGCGTCGGCGGCGCCATCAACGAACTTTCCGCTGCGCATCGCGACTTTCTCGCGGCCGGCGGTCTTGGCCTGTTGATCGGCGACGGCCGGCTCAACTACCGGCCCGAACAAATCCTTGAGACCTACTACGCTTATGCCATCGACAAGAATTTCACCCTCACCGCCGACTATCAACTCATCACAAACCCTGCCTATAACGCAGATCGCGGACCGGTCTCGATTTTCTCAGGACGCCTGCACGGCGAGTTCTAGAGCGTTTTCGAGCGAAGCGGAAACCGGATCGCGTGAAGAAAACGCACCAAATAAAAAAGTAGAGTCCCGGTTCTGATTCACCCAGAACCGGAACTGTGAAACAAGGCGGCCGTTATGACACTCGACGACATTCTGACGCCGAGATTGGGGCAAGCGCTGCGGCCCAACATCTGGGACGCGGTGGCGCTGATTCTGGTGATCGGCGCCATGGTGCTGATCGTCTATGGCGGCGAAGAGACCACCCTTCCGCTGTCGACGCTTGACGTCACGCCGGTGTCGCTCGACCCGTCCAATCTTCCGCACTATGCGCTGCGCACGACGATGCGGATGCTGCTGGCGATCGTCTGCTCGATCATCTTCACCTTCGTCTATGCGGCGCTCGCCGCCAAGAGCCGGCGCGCCGAGATGGTGCTGATTCCTCTGCTCGATATCCTGCAATCGGTGCCGATCCTCGGTTTCCTGACCTTCACCGTTGTTTTCTTCATGAATCTGTTCCCCGGCCAGGTGTTCGGCGCCGAGTTGGCTTGCGTGTTCGCGATCTTCACCAGCCAGGCGTGGAACATGACCTTCAGCATGTACCAGTCGATCCGCAACGTCCCGAAGGATCTGGAAGAGGCGTCGCAAAGCTTTCACTTGAGCGGCTGGCAGCGCTTCTGGCGGCTCGATGTGCCGTTCGCCATGCCGGGCCTGATCTGGAACACGATGATGTCGATGTCGGGCGGATGGTTCTTCGTGGTGGCGTCGGAGGCGATCACCGTCGGCAATACCACTGTCACGCTGCCGGGCATCGGCTCCTATGTCGCGCTCGGCATCCAGAGGCAGAACCTGCCCGCCATCGGCTACGCCATCCTGACCATGCTGCTGGTGATCATCGCCTACGACCAGCTGCTGTTTCGTCCGGTGGTGGCCTGGGCCGACAAATTCCGGTTCGAGCAGACCGCCTCCGCAACCGCGCCGACATCCTGGATGCTCGATCTGTTCCGGCGGACCCGCGCGCTGCGCGCCTTGACCTATCCGTTTGCCGCCGTGAACAGGGCCATCTCGAACATGCACTTTGCGATCCCGAAAGGCTTGAGGATGCCGGTCAAGAGCGGCCAGCCGTCGCGCCTCGTCGATGCGCTCTGGCTTGCCTTCATCATCGCCGCGACCTCCTACGCCGCCTTTAGGATCTATCAATATCTCTCGGCGACGTTGAGCCCGGCGGATGTCTTCATCGCCGTTGGCCACGGCTTCGTGACGCTGTTGCGCGTCATCGTGCTGATTGCGCTGGCGACCCTGATCTGGGTGCCGGTCGGGGTCTGGATCGGGCTGCGGCCGAAACTCGCCGAGCGCGTCCAGCCGCTGGCGCAGTTTTTGGCCGCATTCCCCGCCAACCTCGCCTTTCCGGTGTTCGTGGTGATCATCGTGCGTTACCACCTGGACCCGAACATCTGGCTGAGCCCGCTGATGATCCTGGGGACCCAGTGGTACATCCTGTTCAACGTGATCGCGGGCGCCAGCGCGTTCCCGACCGACCTTCGCGAGGCCGCCGGCAGCTTCCATCTCGGGGGATGGCGGTGGTGGATCAAGGTCATCCTGCCGGGCATTTTTCCGTACTACATCACCGGCGCGATCACCGCTTCGGGCGGATCGTGGAACGCCTCGATCGTCGCGGAAGTGGCAAGCTGGGGCGACACCCATCTGACGGCCACCGGCCTCGGTGCTTACATAGCCATCGCGACGGAAGCCGGTGACTTTCCCCGGGTGGTTCTCGGCATCGCCATCATGTGCGTGCTGGTGACGTTGTTCAACCGGCTGCTCTGGAGGCCGCTCTATGCCTTCGGAGAGCGTCGTCTTCGCCTCGGCTGATCAGGAGGAATCCATGCTCGATCTTACCCAGCAGACCAACCTGCTCGATATTCACGGCGTCTGCCGGTCCTTTCCAAAGGGCAGCGGCGAGGATCTGAAGGTGCTCGAGCAAGTCGACCTGACGATTCGCTCCGGCGAAATCGTCGGCCTGCTCGGGCGTTCCGGATCGGGCAAGTCGACGCTGCTGCGCATCATCGCCGGCCTGATCGCGCCGTCCTCGGGCGATGCCAAATGCCGCGGCCAGACCATCGTCGGGCCGCCGAACGGCGTCTCCATGGTGTTTCAGTCGTTCGCGCTGTTTCCGTGGCTGACGGTGCTGCAGAATGTGGAATTGGGACTGGAAGCGCTCGGGATCGACAGCGCGGAACGCCGCACGCGGGCGCTCGCCGCGATCGACCTGATCGGTCTGGACGGCTTCGAGTCCGCCTATCCGAAGGAATTGTCGGGCGGCATGCGCCAGCGCGTCGGGTTTGCCCGCGCGCTGGTGGTGCATCCGGACCTGCTGCTGATGGACGAGCCGTTTTCGGCGCTCGACGTGCTGACCGCCGAGACGCTGCGTACCGACCTGATCGATCTCTGGATCGAGGGCCGGCTGCCGATCAAGTCCGTGCTGATGGTGACGCACAATATCGAGGAAGCGGTTTTGATGTGCGACCGCATCCTGGTGTTCTCGTCGAACCCGGGACGGGTCGCCGCCGAGATCAAGATAGACCTGCCGCACCCGCGCAATCGTCTCGATCCGACGTTCCGTCAACTCGTCGACAGCATCTATGCCCGCATGACGCAGCGCCCGGAGGTCAAGACACAAGCGGTCGAGGGCATTCACGGCACCGGCGTCGGCATGGTCCTCAAACACGTCTCGTCCAACGTGCTTTCCGGTTTGATCGAGACGCTGGCGGCGCCGCCATATAATGGGCGCGCCGATTTGCCGGTTCTCTCAAACCACCTGCAGCTCGAAGCCGACGATATCTTCCACCTCGGCGAAACCCTGCAATTGCTGAGGTTTGCCCAATTGAGCGAGGGCGATCTGGTCCTGACCGATGCCGGCATGCGCTTTGCCCACCTCGAAACCGACGCCCGCAAAAAACTGTTCGCCGAACACCTGATGAACTATGTGCCGGTGATGGGCCTGATCCGCCGGGTGCTCGACGAGCGGCCCTCGCACACCGCTCCCGCCGCGCGCTTCCGCAACGAGCTCGAGGATTACATGGCGGAAGACCAGGCCGATGAGACGCTGAAGACCATCGTGTCATGGGCGCGCTATGCGGAGCTGTTCGCCTATGACGAGCAGTCGGAAACGTTCAGCCTCGAAAACCCGCATTAGCGGCTCTCAGTCGTCGCCGCGAACGCGGGGACCCGTACGCCGCGGCCGCGCTTTTTGGCACGATAGCAAACGGCTTTCTAGAGCCTTTTCCGTTTCGATTGAATCGAAACGGGGCTCCAGATTCTTGGTTTGACGCGTTTTCTTGACGCGAACCGGTCCCCACTTCGCTCGAAAACGCTCTAACACAACTGAATCCTGTGGTTGTGGGTCCCTGCTTTCGCAGGGACAACAAGCGGATAAAGCAGCGCCACCCCTCATCCCGCCGCCGCAAACGATTCCGCCCGCGCCATCGCCCAGGCTTCGCGGAAACGCGGGTCGCTGGTGCCATCGATCAATTCGCCCGGCCGAAGCAAGGGATAAAGTTTTGCGAAAGACTGCACCTCGGTCGTCGACGTTCGTTGCGAGAAATGGATCGGCCGCAATTGCTGCGGGTGTTCCAGCCCCGCGGCGGCGAGAAGTTCGGTCAGCGCGTGCAGCGTTGCCCGGTGATAGTTGTATACCCGCTCGACCTTGTGCGGCACCACGAGCGCGCGAGCGCGGGTTGGGTCCTGCGTGGTCACCCCGGTCGGACACCGATCCGTATGGCAGCTCAGCGACTGGATGCAGCCCAGCGAAAACATGAAGCCGCGCGCCGAGTTGCACCAGTCGGCGCCGATCGCCATGGCGCGCGCCATGTCGAATGCGGTTGCGATCTTTCCGGCGGCACCGATGCGGATGCGGTTGCGCGCGTTGATGCCGATCAGTGCGTTATGGACGAAATTGACGCCCTCGCGCATCGGCATGCCCAGATGATCCATGAATTCGACCGGTGCCGCGCCGGTGCCGCCTTCATTGCCGTCGACCACGATGAAGTCCGGATAGATTCCACTCTGCAGCATCGCCTTGCAGATCGCCAGGAATTCCCAGGGATGGCCGATGCAGAGCTTGAATCCGGCCGGCTTGCCGCCGGACAGCCGCCGCATCTCGGCGATGAACGCCATCATCTCCAGCGGCGTCGAAAATGCCCGGTGCGTCGCCGGCGAGATGCAGTCCTCGTCCATGGCGACGCCCCGGATCCTGGAAATCTCCTCCGACACCTTCGCCGCCGGCAAAACGCCGCCATGTCCGGGCTTGGCGCCCTGGCTGATCTTGAGCTCGACCATCTTGATCTGATCGTCGCCAGCGACACGGGCGAATTCGTCCGGATTGAACGAGCCGTCACGGTTGCGGCAGCCGAAATATCCGGAACCGACCTCCCAGATCAGGTCGCCGCCATTCTCGCGATGATAGGGACTGACGCCGCCCTCGCCGGTGTCATGCGCGAAGCCGCCCTTTTTGGCGCCCGCGTTGAGCGCGCGCACCGCGTTCGGACTGAGCGCGCCAAAGCTCATCGCCGAGATATTGAAGACGGAGGCCGAATACGGCCTGGTGCAATCCGGGCCGCCGATGGTGATCCGAAATTTTTCTTTGGCATGAGGCTTCGGCGCCACCGAATGGTGCATCCACTCATAGCCGTCGCGATAGACGTCCTCCTGGGTGCCGAACGGCCGCTTGTCGAGCACCATCTTGGCGCGCTGATAGATCA
>JAQGKJ010000001.1 GCA_028290165.1 Bradyrhizobium sp.
CAAGGGAATATTCGGCGGCGTTCGCCTCGCGCTGCGGCCGACCACGACTGTTGCGAATGTAAAACTGCGGATCATGCAGCCGAACCTGCACCAGGACGTGCGGTTAAACTACGCCGCCCAGGCGGAGGGGAGGCAAAAATACCTGACGCTGTCAGACCGCGCATCCGGGCCGCAATCCACCGGCGTGCGCGACGCCAGCATCCTGATCTGGCCGGAATCGGATTTTCCATTTTTCCTGACCCGCGAAGCCGACGCCATGGCGCAGATCGCCGAGCTGTTGCCCAAGGGCACGGTCCTGATCACCGGTTCGGTGCGCCCGCCCGACGTGCCGCCCGGCACCAGGATCACGCGCGCCTACAATTCGATCTACGTCATCGATCACGACGGCAGCGTGTTGTCGGTGTATGACAAGCTGCATCTGGTGCCGTTCGGTGAATATCTGCCGTTCCAGGACTGGATGGAAAAACTCGGCTTCGTGCAGCTCACCAAGGTTCAGGGCGGATTCATCGCCGGCACGCGGCGCCGCACGATGGAGATTCCGAATGCGCCGCGTGCGCTACCCTTGATCTGTTACGAAACGGTGTTTCCCGGTGACGTTGCGTCGCGCGACGATCGTCCCGGCTGGATCGTCAACCTGACCAATGACGGATGGTTTGGAATCTCCACCGGCCCCTACCAGCATCTGCAGCAGGCGCGACTGCGCGCGATCGAAGAGGGATTGCCGGTGGTTCGTGCAGCAAACACCGGCATTTCCGCGGTCATCGATCCATTGGGGCGTATTGTCGCACGGCTCGGTCTCGGCGTCGAAGGCGTGCTGGATGGCAGCCTGCCATCGGCGATCGCGCCGACGATCTACGCCCGCAACGGCGACATTCCCGCAGCGATCATCGTCGCCGCTGCATTGCTGTTCGCGATCCGGCGACGCGCAGTGAAAAAAATTTCATAACGTCTGAACCTTGATGTTCGTTTTGCGGCGGCCGGCCGAAAGCGCGCGAGATGCCGAAATCCGCAGTTGACAGACCGACGCTGCAATTCGCATTCTGGCGATCGAGAAGAGGATTCAGTCAGTTCATTGCTCAAATTGTCCGAATTCGTCCCCGACGCTTCCGAGCAGGATTTGACGGTATTGGCGCCTGAGGCTTCGGCGCAATCCCAAGGAGTGTTGGAGATGTCGACCAAAGCGCCCAACCCTGTTGACAAATATGTCGGCAGTCGTGTGCGCATGCGCCGCATCATGCTGGGCATGAGCCAGGAGAAGCTCGGCGAAGCCTTGGGCCTCACCTTCCAGCAGGTTCAGAAATACGAGAAAGGCACCAACCGTGTCGGCGCCAGCCGCGTTCAGCAGATCTCCGAAATACTTCAGGTCCCGGTATCGTTTTTGTTCGAGGGCGGACCGAGCGGGATCGCGAGCGGCGAGGGTTTCACCGAGGGCAGTTCGCCGGCTTACGTTTCCGATTTTCTGGCGACCTCGGAAGGGTTGGCGCTGACCCGCGCCTTCACGCGCATCACCGACGCCAAGCTCCGGCGCAGCATCGTCGAGCTGGTCGAACAAATCGCCGTGCGCGAAGGGCCCGACAAGCGCTAGATTGTCATTCCGGGATGCGCCACTTGGCGCAGGCCCGGAATCCATACTCCCGATCGTGGTTATGGATTCCGGGCTCGCTCGCTTCGCTCACGCCCCGGAATGACGAGAGTCTTAAAGGCGACCAACATGCTGACGCCAGCCAACCCCTTCGATTCCAAAACCATCCTCGAGGGCATCCGCCGCTGGGTTGAAGTCGAGACGCCCACCGAAGTGCCCGAGCAGGTCAACAGACTGGCGAGCATGGTCGCCGATGGCTATCGCGATCTGCCCGTCACCATCGAGCGCATCGCCGGACATTCCGGCTGCGGCGATCATATGGCGGTGCGCTCGTCGTGGGGCCAGGACGCGCCGGGCATCCTGGTGCTCAGCCATCTCGACACGGTGCACCCGATGGGATTCATCGAGCGCCTGCCGTTCAAGATCGAGGGCGACAGCGCCTTCGGCCCCGGCATCTATGACATGAAAGGCGGAGCCTATCTCGCCTACCATGCGTTCGCGCAGCTTTGTACGACGCCCGCGCGTTCGCCGCTCGGCGTGACCCAGCTCTACGTCTCGGACGAAGAGATCGGCAGTCCGACCTCGCGGCCGCTGATCGAGGCCGAGGGGCGCAAGGCGAAATATGTGCTGGTGACGGAGCCTGCCCGCGACGGCGGAAAAATCGTCACCGGCCGCAAGGGCGTCGCGCGTTTCGAAGTTTTTATCAAAGGCGTCCCCGCCCATGCCGGCACGCGGCCCGGCGACGGCCGCAGCGCCATCCGCGAACTCGCCAACATCATTCAAACGCTGGAGGCGATGAACGATCTCAAGCGCGGCGTGACCGTGAATGTCGGCGTCGTCAGGGGCGGCACCAGGCCAAATGTGATTGCGGAGGAAGCCTATGCCGAAGTCGACATGCGGGTTCCGACGATTGCCGATGCCGACGAGCTGGTGCCCAGGATCCTCAATTTGAAATCGCGCAGCGACGGCGTCAGCGTCAAGGTAACCGGCGAACTGAACCGGCCGCCTTACGAAAAGGGCAATGCCGGCGCAGCGCTTTATGAACACGCCAAGGTGCTCGCCGCCGAAATCGGCTTCGATCTGGTGGATACTTCAACCGGCGGCGGCTCCGACGGCAATTTCACCGCCCCGCATACCGCAACGCTCGACGGCCTCGGCGTCGATGGCCAGGGCGCCCATACCCATTACGAGCAGATATACATTTCGTCGATCGAGCCGCGGGCGCGGCTGCTGCATCGACTGTATCAAAC
>JAQGKJ010000397.1 GCA_028290165.1 Bradyrhizobium sp.
CACAGCCGAGATTGAGCTGGCCCTGCCGCTGCATGAACAGTTCGCGCCCTTTCGCGATGAAGGGCTCGAGCCGGGGATCGGCGTTCTCAGCGATGGCGGTGCCGCGCGAGTTTTGCCCGATGAAAGCGGTCAGCGCGAGCAATTCGCGGCTTTCGTAGGCCAGCGGCGTCGCCTGCTGATGCCGGGCTCGGCACAGATTGATGCGCTGCTCCAGGTTGACGGGACGGCCCAAGATCTGGTCGAAGGCAGGATAGCGGGCCGCGACGCCTTTCATGCTGGCGCGAGCGTCGTTGTGACAATCGGCGCAGGCCTTGCCCGCGGCGCCGCTCTTGCTCTTCCATAATGTCTCGCCGTCGAGCACCCACAGCATTCCGGGATTGGCGGTGTCGTCATTCTGCATCGCCTGGGTTTCCGGGGTCATGAAACTGAAGCCGGACCGGCGCTCAAATGCCGGGATTTCGGCGGCCAAGACCGCCGCCGCAACGAACGGAGCCGCTGTCAGCAGCACTGCGGCAATTATCGCGCGGGAAAGTCTCATTCGACCGTTATCGAGGCCGACGCTGTTTCGGAAAATCCTTTATCGCCGATCCATTCGAATTCGAATTTGCCGCTCTCGTTCGCTACCGTGAAGAAGCTGATGAACGGGTTCGCCGCGGTCGCGGGGAACAGATCGGCGCGAAAAATCTCCAGCCCGTTGTAGCGGCAGGTGAAGCTGGTGATGATGTCGCGCGGCACCACCGCGCCCGTGGCGGTCCGGCGGTAGCCGGTCTCCATGATGTGCGACATCAGCGTCTTGATCTCGATAGTGTCGCCGCGCCTCGCGCGTGCCGGAACGTTGATCAGTGCCGCGGCCATCAGATCACCTCCTCGGTGCAGGCCGCCAGGGTCACCACGACATCGGCGGTTGCCGACCAGAATGAGCCATCCGAGAGCCGCGCGATGGCGACGATCTTCTGGCTGTCGGCGAGACGGATGCGGGTTGAAACCTGGGCGCGGCCGCCGCTCGGGCCTAGATAGAAGTTGCCGATATTCGGTTGCGGGTTCTTTTCGTTGAAGACGTGGATGCTCTTGACGTGATCGTCCGGTGTCATCGGGCTGGCGACGCTCACGGTCATCGGCACAGTGTTGCCGTTCTCGACCAGCGGGGGCACGTCGAGCTTGACCTTGCCGGTGCGCACCACCGCTTCGCCGACCACGTTGCGGATCGCAGCAGCCATCGTCGCCGGGGTCGCTTCCGCGGGCCGCAGCGTCACGGCAACGGCGCCTAGCGCGGCCGCGCCGCCGGCGAGGCCGAGAAAGTCGCGGCGGGTGGATTGGTCTTGTTTACGCATCGTGTGCCTCTGTCTTCCTATTCGCGTAAACTTGCGAGATACGCCACGATGTCCTCGATCTGCTCGGCCGACAGGATAGGCTTGTCGCGCCATGCGGGGGCGACGCGCGCCAGACCTTCGACGCGATAGTAGGACGGCATGATCGTTGCGGCATTGAGGCGGGAAGCGTCGACCAGCCGAAGCCGAAGCTGGCCTTCGGACCAGCGGCTGCCGGCGCCGGCGAGGCTCGGCGCGAGATCGCCCTGAAATCTCGTTTCCGGAAAGGCCCCGGAGTGGCAGAGGATACAGGTGCTGGCGCGGTCGAGCACCAGCGCGCGGCCGCGCGATGCATCGCCGGCCACGCCGGTAAGCGGCGCGGGAATCGAATCGCCGATGACTTCATACGCCCGCAATTGCTGCGCGCCGGCCGCCGCGGGCAGCGCGAGCGCCGCTGCGGCGAGCCAGACGCAGGCTGCGTTGATTGCCGGCCTAGCCAAAACTATCCACCGTGATGGTCTTGTACCAGGATTGCGCGGTGTCGGCCTCGCGAGCGCGCAACTCCCTGGGAGCATCGACCGGGCTGGCGTTGCCTTCGGTTTCGGCGAACATGTCATCCTTCGGAACATAAATGCCTGACAGCGAGAAAGCATAGCCGGGGGCGACCGTGTTGTAGCAGGCGCCGGCCAGCCGCGGCATTGCCGGTTGTTTGCCCGTCATCAAATCCTGCACCGCTTCCGCGCAAGCCTTGCCTTGCGCGTTGGCGGCCGATGCCGATTTCGGAAGGCCGCCGCCGATGCAGGCGTCACCGATGACATGAACGTTGGGGACCAACTTCGAGGCAAAGGTGAGGGGGTCGATCGGGCACCACCCGGTCTTGTCGGCCGCCCCGGCAATGGCGGCGATGCGGCCGGCCCGCTGCGGCGGAATGACGTTGACCACCTGCGCGGTGTAGCTGCCGAAATCGGTCACGACCGTATTGGTCGCGGCGTCGACCGATGCGACGCGGCCGCCCTGCGACAGCGACACCCGCTCGATCATCCCGGGATAAAGCTCTTTCCAGGCGTTCTCGAACAGCGGCTGCTGTGGAAACGCGTCCTTGCCGTCGAGGATCAGGACTTTGGAGTGCGGCTTGCGGGCTTTGAGATAATGCGCGATCAGGCTCGCGCGCTCGTATGGCGCCGGTGGACAGCGCAACGGGGCCGCAGGCACCGCCAGCGCGACCAGGCCGCCGTCTTCCATGGCTTCGAGTTGTTTGCGCAACAGCAGCGTCTGCTCGCCCGCGATCCATGCATGCGGCATCCTGGCAATGGCGGCCTCGTTATAACCCGGCAGCGCATCCAGGCGGAGATCGATGCCGGGGGAAAGCACCAGCCTGTCATAGGAAAGCGTCGTGCCGTCGGCCAGACCAACCGTGCGGGCCTGGACATCGACCTTGCTTGCCGCCTGAGGAATCACGGTGACGCCCTCGGCGACGATCTTGTGATAGCCGAACTGCTGCGCCTCGATCTCCCGCAGGCCCGCGATCACCTCGTTGCTGAAAGGGCAAGCGGTGAAGCTGCGGTTCGGCTCGATTAGCGTAATCTGAAGCGTCGGATCGAGGCGCCGCAATGCGCGCGCGCAGCTGGCCCCGCCAAAGCCGCCGCCGATCACGATGATACGTGCGGCGGATTGGGCGAGGGCAGGGCACGGCAACGCCAGTACTGCCGCCGATGCTGCGAGGCCGCCCGCGACGTTCCTCCGCGTCACCGGGCGCAACGCGTCCATGAGCCTGTTCCGCTGGTTTGGGCGGC
Source organism: Bradyrhizobium sp. (assembly GCA_028290165.1). The sequence continues at coordinate 3,101 of JAQGKJ010000397.1, forward strand.
GGCCGGTTTCGGCCGCCGCTTGCAATCTTACGCGAAGGTGATGTTGTGATCCCGCAACGGCACCGAGCGAATGCGTTTTCCGGTCGCCGCGAAATAGGCGTTGAGCACGGCGGGCGCGGCGACGCAGATCGTCGGCTCGCCGACCCCGCCCCAGAACCCGCCGCTCGGCATGATGATGGATTCCACCTTCGGCATCTCGCTGATCCGCATCGAATTGTAGGTATCGAAATTGGATTGCTCGATGCAGCCGTCCTTGACCGTGCATCCCCCGTAGAACAGGCCCGACAGCCCGTAGACGAAGGAGCCGGCGACCTGGCGCTCGATCTGCGCCGGATTGACGGCATAGCCCGGGTCGGTGGCGGCGACGATCCGGTGCACCTTGATCTTGTTGCCATCGGTCACCGAGATCTCGGTGGCGGCGGCGACATAGCTGCCATAGCCCATGTGCTGGGCGATGCCGCGATAGAC
>JAQGKJ010000039.1 GCA_028290165.1 Bradyrhizobium sp.
TTACTTGCAGGAATAGTCCATGATGTCCTCCCCAGGATTGCAGGCGCTAAGGCCTTAAGCGATTTGTGCGCGCCGGTTGCCCCGGCGTCGGCGATATTGGGCGAGTTTAGGCGGGCTTTCTCCGCGCGTCCACAGCGTCGCGAATGGCGGCAATCGATGGCGCTGATGAAATTCGCATCACAGGCTGCCCTTCGCAGCGCTTGGGAAACTGGCTAGACTGCCTTGGGTCGCGGATTGGCGGACAGGTGTCGAAAATGGCGGCAGAAATCCGATCTCTCACTGGCGTGCGGGGGATCGGGGCCGCCCTGATTGTGGTCTATCATTTCGGCAAGACCCGTCTCGACTGGGTCCATCCCATATGACCTGTCCCGCATGGCTACATGGCGGTCGATCTATTTTTCATGCTCAGCGGGTTCGTCATCGGTCTCGGCTACCGGAACGCCTTTTCCGAAAATTTTCTAGGGAATTACGGCGCCTTCCTGATCAAGCGGATTGCGCGTCTCTATCCGGCCTACATCGCAATCAGCATTCTCTATGTCTTGAAGTTGGGGTTCGGCCTGGCTGGCGAGGAGACGCTGTCGCGCTTTGGCCGTTTCGATGTCATCGGCAACGCGCTGATGTTGGGCGGATGGGGCCTCCACATCTATCCGCTGATCGGGGTGGCCTGGGCAGCGAGCGCCGAACTCGGGTCCTACATTCTGCTGCCCCTGCTGATGAAGGGCACGCTCCAGCGTGGCATCTTCAGCTGGGGTCTTTGCGTGCTGCTGTCGGTGATCGCCATCTATGCGATTGGCATCAGCGGCCTGGGGTACAGCGGGCCGCTCGACGTCGTCGAAACCACTTCGTTCTATCCCCTGCTCAGGGCGATTGCGGGTTTTACCCTTGGATTGGCGATATATCGGTACGCGGAAAACCTGGATCGGCTGACGGCATCGAGCCTGGATGTGCTTCTGATCGTCACCCTCGTCGCCATCGTGGTTGCCGCTTGCGTCACGAAAAACGACTTTCCCGTGTACTTCCTGTTGATTCCGCTCATCGCGATTCTGTCGCGTGACGGCCGGCTTGCACTGCTGCTGTTTGGAAACAAGTTCGTCTATCACCTCGGAGTGATATCCTATTCGATCTATCTGCTTCATCCGCTGTTTGTGAGATTTACCGCTCTCTCATCCCGGCACTTCGGAGCGACGCCGCTGGCCTACACCATTTGCTCCCTGATCAGCTTTGTCGTGATATGGGGCCTGTCGTATCTGAGCTATCGGTTTGTCGAAGTTCCCGGCCGAGACCTGATCACAGCACTATTTTTGACGAAACGAGAGGGCTCTGTCGTCGGCCCCGCACCGCTTTCGAGGCCCTCCCCGGCGGCAGGCGCCGCCCAACTGCCGATCGAGCCCGACGCGCCGCTGCGCGCCGCCACCCCCGATCAGATCTAGGGTAGCGCGCTGTCGCCGCCTCCAAGCTCTAGAGTCCGGCCTAGGTAACGGCTTCGAAAATATCCCGTCCGAATTTTGTCGCTCCATCGGGCAGAAAATGCCCGTCGTGAGGCGAGTCATCGTTTGAGATCAGAACGCTGTTCGGAGTCGAACGCGCGACGGCTTCCTGGGCGGATCTGACAGCCGTATTGTCGGCGGGAGTTCGCCCCCAAATCGTAAATATCCTGCCGATGACAAGCTTCGTTGAGTAGTCACCCCAGCGCTTTCGCGCTGCTACCGACCACCCCGTGAGATTTTCAAGATAGTCTTCGGCGACCGAGCCGCCCGCATAGGCGTCCGACTCGCCTTGCATCCAGACAATGGCGCGAACAACAGGTACTCGTCCCCCTCTCTTTAAACTCTCCTTCGCATTCAAAATGGCACTTTCCGTCTGATCGAAAAGGTCGCCTTTGCCGGATGGGCACCAATTGGCGACCTGGGAGGTGGCTGCCAGTTGCGAACTGCCGATACCGAATTTGACAATGTACAGCTCCCTGGCCGGGAACGCTTTGCGCATCAGATGCGAAAACTCGGCCTCAGGTCCCCAATTGCCGGGAACGCCGCCAATTTGCCCCCGAACCGGCTGCATCGAGTTGACGCCGGCTTCGTACACGGCAAAGCATTTATTTTCACAATCCCAGATCTGAACGCCGGCATCCCGCACAATATTATTTGGCACGTTTTGAAGCGTCGTGTTGGCGTTGACCTGGATATTCGACTGACCGGCAAAGACAAATATGTCGGCTGGAGCCCTGTCGTCAGACAGTGCCGGCGATGATGCGAAGCCTGCAAGGGCAGCCAGGAATGACCGGCGCGCGATCATCATCGGAACGATCCTGACCTGGGATCAGCGGTCATCATTCACCTGTCGAGCCCTTAATACGGACCACGAGCCCTTCATTTCGAAAAACAATATTAGACCGCCGCTCGCGGATCCAAACGGTACACCTTCAAGACACACGTTCAAGATTGGTGCCAAACGAATGGAATTGCGATTGAAATCGCGTGAATGTGAATTTCATGCGGTTGGATCGTCGTGACAAGCGTAACGCGCTCTCCCGCCGTTGAAATCACGTCGTAGCTCGCGCCATCCACCGTCACGGCGTCGCCGTGCGCAAGGCACGGTCTATGGAGGTGCGAATGTCCTTGACCCCAGCAGAAACGGCGCCGACCTCGACACTGGACCCTTATGCCGACGAAGCCCTGCTGAACCCGTGGCCGCTGTACCGCGAGCTCAGGGAGACGGGGCCGGTTGTCTGGCTGGAAAAATACGGGATGTTCGCCCTCACCAGGTATGACGGTGTTGTGAAAGCACTGCGGGATTGGCAGGCATTCCCGTCGTCGTTCGGCGTCATGATGAACGACGACATGAACCAGCTCTTGCGCGGCAACACGCTGTGCAGCGACGGCGATGCCCACAACCGATTGCGCCGCGTGGTAATCCGGCCGGTGACGCCGGTCGCGCTCAGATCGCTCCAGGAAGAGGTGGAGCGCGAGGCCAAAGGGGTCGTCGACCGGTTATGCGCCAAGGGGCGATTTTGTGCGACCCGGGAGCTTGCAACCTATCTGCCGGTGACCATCGTCTCCAGCGCAATCGGTCTTCCGGAGGAAGGGCGCGAGCGGATGATGGAGTGGAGCATCGGCATGTTCAACTGCTTCGGCCCGATGAACGAGCGTGCACGCGACGC
>JAQGKJ010000047.1 GCA_028290165.1 Bradyrhizobium sp.
GACGTCGCCGCTGGCGGTCACCCGGTCGGTCCCGACGATGACCAGGTCCACCATGCCGTGCTGCATCAAATGGCCGCCGGTGTTGTCGGGGATGACCGTATGCGGCACGCCGTGATGGCCGAGCTCCCAGGCGGTCAGCGAGGCGCCCTGATTGCGCGGCCGGGTCTCGTCGACCCAGACATGAATGGGGTGCCCGCGCTCATGCGCCGTATAAATTGGAGCGGTGGCCGTGCCCCAGTCGACGGTTGCCAGCCAGCCGGCATTGCAATGGGTCAGCACATTGACGCGCTCGCCGGGTTTCTTCCTTGCAGCGACGCCCTCGATCAGCGCCAGGCCGTGCTGGCCGATCCCCTTGTTGATGGCGATGTCTTCTTCACTGATTTCGGCGGCGCGAGCGTAAGCCGCAGCAGCCCGATCCGGCGCCGGCAACGGCCGCAGCAGCGACCGCATCTCCTCCAGCGCCCATTTCAGGTTGATCGCGGTCGGCCGCGTCGCGACCAGCGTCTCGTAGGCCCGATCGATCGCGGCGTCGGAGCTATCGGCCCGCATCGCCAGCGCCATCCCAAAAGCCGCGGTCGCGCCGATCAGCGGCGCGCCGCGCACCAGCATGGAGCGGATCGCATCCGCCGCGGCGTCACAGGTCGCGAGCTGGGCGACGACAAAACGGTGCGGCAATCGCCGCTGGTCGATCGCGCTCACTGTATGGCCGTCCGGCTCGAGCCAGATACTGCGGATGTGCCTGCCGTCTACCTTCATGACGAACCTATCGACAATGTCAGCGTCACGCGCGCAAAATCCGTCCTGCCACCGCATCGAGCTTTTTCAACAACTCCGGGTCGCGCGCTTCCGGGGCGGTGATGATCGCGGTGTCGAGCGCGCGGTCGCAACCGATCGGGCACGGCTCGTGTTCCCTCGGAAACTCCTTGGCGAGGCGCGCGACGAGGCCTTTTGCCTTGTCGGCGTTGGTCGTCAGCACCCGGATGATGTCCTGCACGGTCACCGCATCATGGTCCGGGTGCCAGCAATCGAAATCGGTCACCATGGCAACCGTCGCGTAGCAGATTTCCGCCTCGCGGGCGAGCTTTGCTTCCGGCATATTGGTCATGCCGATCACGGAATAACCGAGATTCTTGTAGGTCATGCTCTCGGCGTAGCTGGAGAATTGCGGGCCCTCCATGCAGACATAGGTGCCGCCCCGCGCGACCGCGATGCCTTCGGCTTCGGCTGCGGCGGCAAGATGGATGCGCAGGCGCGGCGACACCGGATGCGCCATCGACACATGGGCGACGCAGCCCTTGCCGAAGAACGAGCTTTCGCGCTTGTAGGTACGGTCGATGAACTGGTCGACCAGCACGAAAGTGCCAGGCGGCAGTTCCTCCTTGAAGGAGCCGCAGGCCGATAACGAAATCAGGTCGGTGACCCCTGCCCGTTTCAGCACGTCGATATTGGCGCGGTAATTGATGTCGGAGGGCGACAGCCGGTGGCCCTTGTCGTGACGCGGCAGGAACACGATCGGAAGTCCCTCGATGGTGCCGCGGCGGACCGGCGCCGAGGGCTCGCCCCAGGGGCTCGCAATCGCCTCCTCGCGCGCACCCTCCAGCCCCGGCAGGTCGTAGATGCCGGAGCCGCCGATAATGCCAAGAACCGCCTTCGTCATGCCTTCTCCTGTTTCCCGTCCGTTGCGCTGTTCGGTAGGCCGGCAAAGCGCGACAACTACGTTGCGAGAGCTATCGCAACGAGAGCGGGGATCGAATGCGCATTCCCGATTTTACATCTGCAGTTCGACCATGTCGAAGTCGCTCTTGGGCGTGCCGCATTCCGGACAGACCCAGTCGTCCGGAATGTCGGTCCACCTTGTGCCCGGCGCCAGCCCTTCGTCCGGGTCGCCTTTCTCCTCGTCATAGATGTAGCCGCAGGTCCGGCACTGCCAGGATGTGTAAGGCTCGGCGCTCATCGGGATTATCCGTCTTGCATCGAAAGACTTTTGCCGGGCCCGCTTTGGGCGAAGTCAGGCATGGCGATAAGCTATCCTATTTGCTGGATGGATGGCAGTAAACATGGCGCCAAATCAGGGCGTCAATCGAGCGGCGTAGCCCGGATGGAGCGCAACCCGACTGCCTGACGGGCAAATCAGTGACGCTGGTGATTTTCTGTCTAGCCCCAGTTGCAAAAATATTCCGCTTCGCGTTTGACCCAAATCACTTCTATATCAATAGCTGTCCCGCCTCACACAGAGGGGCGTTTCGCGATCGTCACGAACGTAGGGTGCGGGATGCGGTGGACGCGGCAGCGTTGAGCGCGTGATGGGATCGCAGGGCGGATTTTTCCGTGAGCGATCACAGCGTGCAGACGAGAGATGCTTTCGCGGACGGCGAAGTCGTGTGGTCCTGACGCCCCGGCGCTGGCGTCAAGTTGGCGGAGATTTGTCGGCCCGACCGGGTTTTTGACAAAAGCCTTATCCGCAAGCGACGGTGACAACAAGCCGGTCACCGGGGAGAGCACGAAGGAAACCGTTAAAACCATTGCGTGCGGGAGCGCCGGGCTGATCCGGTGGACCTGTGGTGACTACGCTCGTGTGCTTTTTACATTGCACGCGAGGCTGCGGGTGCATTGGGCATCCGGCGTTCCCCACGCCCTCCGGGGCGGAAATTCATTCACAACTCGGGCGCATCGCGCCGCGAGAACGCGAAGTTGTGTCGGCGAACAATATGGCTGTTT
>JAQGKJ010000070.1 GCA_028290165.1 Bradyrhizobium sp.
TTTTGAGCGTAGCTCAAAATCCGGGTGAGGCGGTACCGGCCTATCCTGAAACCCTACGTTTCCGGAAGAGAGCCTCTCACTCCAACCGTCCCGGTAAAGAACGTGGAGAGGGAGAAGGCCCGCGGGCGGTTCTCGCTACGCGAGCTCGGACACTTCCCCCTCCGGCAGCTCGAACTCGAACGTATTCAATGTCATCGAAACCATCGTGTAATAGCCGCACAGCCCGATGATCTCGACCAGCCCGCGCTCGGTGAGCATTTTTACCGCGTCGTCGTACAGCACCTTGGAAACCCCGTGGCCTTCGTGCAGCGATTTGGAAACGTCGTAGATCATCTGGCCCTTCGGATCGTCGAAATGCGGCGTGCGGCGATCCCTGATGTCGTCGATGATCTTCGGGTCCATGCCGGCATTTATCGCGAGCCGCTTGTGGGCGTACCACTCGTAATGCGAGGTCCAGTGCCGCGCGGTGACCAGGATCGCGATCTCCGACAATTTGGCCGGAAACAGCGTGTCGAACCGCAGGAAGCCGCCCAGACGGGTGGCGTGCCGCGCCATCTCCGGGCTGTTCAGCCAGGCCATCATCGGCGGCGGTGGTTTGCCGCGCTTACCGGCGATCGACTCGTCGTAGGTTTGTTTCTGGTCCTCGCTCATTTCGCCAGGCGAAAGCAACTTCAGCCGCATCTCGGTTTCCTCTTGTTTTTCAATCGTTATGACCTTGCGAATACACCCGATCGGGGACGATGACCACATCCGCAGCGGCATGGGCAGCACCAGAGATATATTGAATTCCGCAATGTGGCGGCTAAGGTCGATCCAACGCTGAAGGAAACGCCCATGTCCGATCTGGAAAATTTTCGCCGCGAAACCCGCGCCTGGCTGGAAGCCAATTGTCCGCCGGAGATGCGGCGCCCGATGACGTCAGACGAAGATACCTTCTGGGGCGGCCGCAACACCAAATTCTCCTCCGAGCCGCAACGCGTCTGGTTCGAGCGGATGCGCGACAGGGGCTGGACCGTGCCGCACTGGCCGAGCGAATATGGCGGCGGCGGCCTCGATCCGGAGCAGACAAAAATCGTGCGCCAGGAGATGGCGGCGATCGGCGCGCGGCAGCCGCTGGTATCGTTCGGCATTTCCATGCTCGGGCCGGCGCTATTGAAATACGGCACCGACGCGCAGAAGAAGGAGCATCTGCCCAAGATTGCGGCCGGCCTGATCCGCTGGTGCCAGGGTTATTCCGAACCCAACGCCGGATCGGACCTTGCCTCGTTGCAGACCCGCGCCGAGGGTGACGGCGACGATTTTATCATCAATGGCCAGAAGATCTGGACTTCGTACGCCAATTACGCCGACTGGATTTTCTGCCTGGTGCGCACCGATGCAGCTGCCAGGAAGCATGACGGAATCAGTTTTATTCTGTTCGACATGGCCTCGACGGGTGTCTCGACCAAGCCGATCCTCTTGATCTCCGGCCGCTCGCCGTTCTGCGAGACCTTCTTCGACAATGTGTGCGTTCCCAGGGCGAACGTGGTCGGCACTGTCAATCGCGGCTGGGACGTCGCCAAATACCTGCTGCAGCACGAGCGCGCGATGATCTCGGGCATGGGCGAGCGCGGCGTCGGCCGGCCGCTCGGCCAGGTCGCCGCCGACTCCATCGGTGCCGCCGAGCAAGGGCGTCTGGAGGATCCGATGCTGCGCGGGCAGATCGCGAGTTTCGAGATCGACGAGGCGGCGCTGGCCTGTGCCGCCGAGCGCGCGGTCGATCTGGCGAAAGCCGGGCAATCGCATCCGGCGTTTTCCTCGGCGATGAAATACTACGGCACCGAGCTGAACAAACGCCGTTATGAAATCCTGATGGCGGCGGGCGGCATCGACGCGCTGGAATGGGAAAGCGAGCGCTCCAAGGGCGGCGCCCGGCCGCGCGCGTGGCTGCGTACCAAGGCCAATTCGATCGAGGGCGGCACAAGCGAGGTCATGCTCGGCATTGTCGCAAAGCGGATTTTGGATTTGCCGGGGGCGTAGGGCCAAAAGATTATCCGTCATGGCCGGGCTCGTCCCGGCCATCCACGTGTTACTTTGCTGCCGCCAAGGGAAGACGTGGATGCCCGGCACACGGCCGGGCATGACGAGCTTCATGTAACCCGCGCTAATCGAACAACATCAAACTAACCGGAACCACCCCAATGGCCCTCGTCCTCAATGAAGAACAATCGATGCTGCGCGACAGCGCGCGCGGGCTGATCAGCGACAAGGCGCCGGTGTCGCATCTGCGGCAGCTGCGCGATGCGAAGGACGCCACCGGATTTTCCCGCGAGCTCTGGAAGAATTTTGCGGAGATGGGGTTTTCCGGCTTGCTGGTGGCGGAGGATTTCGGCGGCAGCGGGCTTGGCTGCGTCGAGGCCGGCGTGGTGATGGAGGAAATCGGCCGCAACCTGATGCCGTCGCCGTTTCTGGCGACCGCCGTGCTCGCCGCATCCGCTTTGTCGCGCGGCGGCAGCGCCGCGCAGAAGTCCGAACATCTGCCGAAGATCGCCGATGGCTCGCTGCTCGCTGCGCTCGCCATCGACGAAGGGACAAAACATCGCCCGCTCATGACCAGGATGCAGGCGGTACGCTCCGGCAACGGATTCAGGCTTGCCGGCGACAAGGCGTTTGTGGTCGACGGGCATACCGCGGGACTTTTGATCGTCGCGGCCCGCACCGCGGGCGCTGCCGGCGAGCGCGACGGACTGACGCTGTTCCTGGTCGATCCCAGGAGCAAGGGCATCGAGACCGAGCGCACGGCGATGGTGGACTCGCACAACGCGGCGCGAATAAAATTCGATAATGTCGAGGTCAACGCCGACGGCGTGCTCGGCGAAATCGATCAGGGTTTTGGGTTGCTCGAAGGGGTACTCAATATCGGCCGCGGTGCGGTCGCCTCCGAAATGGTTGGGGTTAGCGAAGAGGTGTTCGGCCGCACCGTCAATTACCTGAAGGAGCGCAAGCAATTCGGCAAAGCGATCGGCGAGTTTCAGGCTTTGCAGCACCGTGCCGCCCACCTCTACATCGAGATCGAGATCACGCGAGCGGCGGTATTGAAGGCGCTGCAGACGCTGGATACGGATTTTGCAAACGCAGGTGCCAGTGTGGCGGTTGCGAAAGCACGCGCAGATTCGACGGCGACGCTGGCAGTCCAGGAAGGCGTGCAGATGCACGGCGGCATGGGCATGACCGACCAGTTCGACATCGGCTTCTTCATGAAGCGCGCACGGGTCTGCCAGGAACTGTTCGGCGACAGCAACTTCCACGCTGACCAGTTGGCGCGGATGAAGAGTTATTGAGTTCTCTCCAGGCTTCCGTCGCCCACCGACGGCGCGTCATAAACAGTCGTCATCGCCCGGCTTGACCGGGCGATCCAGTATTCCAGAGGCGCTGGTGACTAAGCTGAAAGGCCGCGGCGTACTGGATCGCCCGCTTTCGCGGGTGATGACGAGTTTTTTTGGAGTGGCCGAGGGCCTTGTCCCGAAAGCCTACCGGATCGGCGGCGCGTATTGAATCCCGCCGGCGCTCCAGAGCTGGTTCAGCCCGCGCGGAATCTTCAGCTTCGATTCGGCGCCGACATTGCGCTCGTAGACTTCGCCGTAATTGCCGACATGGCGGATGATGCGGGCGGCCCAGTCCTTGGTCAGGCCGAGGTCCTCGCCGTAAGCGCCCTCGGTGCCGACCAGCCGCATCACGTCGGGCTTCTTCGATTTCATCGCCTCGTCGATGTTCTTCGAGGTGATGCCGAGCTCTTCGGC
>JAQGKJ010000093.1 GCA_028290165.1 Bradyrhizobium sp.
GCGGCGAATCGGGCGACCGCCACTCATCGAGTAACCTCCGGGCAACGTTCGGCAACATGAAATCTTGGTTAGGTGCCCTCGTCCCCGGATCGCCTCAATTGCGAGAAAGTCCGATAAAATATGAAGAACTCTCTGGTTCCTGTCGCCAATCAAAGCCCTCGATTCAACAGCATCCTGGGGAGCGTGGACGGAACGGGACTGTCCGGGCCGCGATCCCCCGGCTAGTATGGCAGCTAGGTTCCCAATGGAAGCATCACACCGGTGAGCGAGTCGCAGGCAGTCCCCCAAGCTTTCTATCCAATCGGCCTGGCGATTCGCACAGCATCGGATGCCGGGCATCATGCCCGGCGGAGGCTGATGTGAGCCAGCGATCCCCTTGGGTTGCCGTCGAACCCCTGCCTGCTGCGATCCCTTGCCGGGGGCGCGCGGCGAGATTGCTGATGGCGTTTTGCATCCTTGCCAGTTCCGCTGGCTGCGTCCTGACCCAGGATCTACCCGATCCGGCCCTCGACGTTCCCCAGGTATACAAACCTCAGGGCTACAAAGCCGAGAGATTGACCGATCCAGATGCGCCGCCGACGCTGGACTGGTGGCGCGGATTCCGTTCGCCGGAATTGACGCAGTTGATGGAAGAAGCACAGACGGTCAATCTGGACATTGCCGCGGCCGTCTCGCGCCTGGTTCAGGCCGACGCGCAGGCGCGCATCGCGGGCGCCGCGCTGTTGCCGAGCCTCAACGGCAACGGCTCGCAGACCTACTCCCGAACCTCCGGCTCGAGCGCCAGCGGGTTGAGCATCGGCGGACGCGAGGTCGTCAACTATTCGGCATCGCTCAGCGCCAGCTATCAACTCGATTTCTGGGGCCAGAACCGCGATGCCCTGCAGGCGGCGGAGGAGACGGCGACCGCCAACCGCTTCGATCGCGACGTGGTTGCGTTGACTACGCTCACCAGCGTCGCCAGCGCTTATTTCCAGGTGCTTGCCTCGCAGGACCGGATTCACACCGCCCAACAAAATATCGCCAGTGCGACCCGCATCCTCGATGCGATCAAGGAAAGGTTCAAAGCCGGCACCGGAACCGATCTCGACGTAGCCCAACAGGAAAGCGTTCTCGCCAATCAAAAGGCATTGGTGCCGCCGCTGCGCCAGACGCTGTCGCAGAACATCAACGCGTTGGCGACGCTGGTGTCGCGGCCGCCGGAAAGCGTGCACGTCACCGGCGGCTCGCTCAATCAGATTTCCTCGCCGCGGGTGACCCCTGGTCTGCCGTCGGAACTGCTGACGCAGCGACCAGACATCAGAAGGCAGGAAGCGCAGCTCGCGTCCGCCACCGCCAATGTCGGCAACGCCCGCGCGCAGTTTTTCCCGAGCATCCAATTGACCGGGCAGGGCGGCTATCAAAGCTCGGCGCTGGTGTCGCTGTTCCAGCCTCACGCGGCCTTCTTCAGTATGGTGGGCAGCCTGACGCAGCCGATTTTCGATGGCGGAAAAATCCTCGGCAATTTTGAATTCACCAAGGCCAGGCAGGATGAATTGCTGCAGACCTACCGCAAGACGGTGGTCCAGTCGTTTGCCGATGTAGACAATGCGCTGGTCTCGATTCGCGAGACCACCGCCAAGCTCAGGCTGCAGCGCGACGTGGTGGCGTCCTCGCGGCGGGCCTTTCAATTGGCCGAACAACAGCTTAAGGCCGGGACCGCCGACATCGTAACTGTGCTAAATACGCAATTGACGCTATTCCAGGCGGAAGACGTGCTGTGGCAGGCCCAGCTTGCCCGCCTGCTGGCGTTCGTCAGCCTGTACCAGGCGCTGGGCGGCGGGTGGGAGCCGAGAATGGAGAGACCGGTCAATGCTCTTTAAACCGGATTTGAACGAGACGGCGAAGGTGGCCGGCGACCGCGTTGCCCGGGTCGCTTCGCGCGCGCGCCGCCGCACCGTGTCCATCACGATCACTCTGCTGATCCTCGGCGGCCTCGGCTATATCACCTGGACGTCGCTGCAGAAGAAAGCCGCGACCCGGGCTATACCCGATCTGCCCGTGCCGGTGCTGGCGGCGACGCCGCGGATCCAGGATGTGCCGGTCTATCTCGACGGGGTCGGGGCCGTCCGTGCATTGAACAACGTGCTGGTTCGCGCCCAGGTCGATGGCAAGCTGATCGCAGTCAATTTCACCGAAGGTCAGGACGTCAAGAAAGGCGATATCCTCGGCGAGATCGATCCTGTGCTCTACAAGGCGGCGCTCGATCAGGTCGTCGCCAAGAAGGCGCAGGATCAAGCGCAACTCGCAAACCAGCGCCTCGACCTGATACGCTACCAGCAGCTTTCCACCACCAACGCCGGCTCCAAGCAGCAATACGAGACGCAGCGCGCCCTCGTCGCCCAGACTGAAGCGCTGGTGAACGCCGATCAGGCGCAGATCGACAACGCGCAGGCGACGCTGGGCTACACCAAGATCATCGCGCCGCTGTCGGGCCGCGCCGGCCTGCGTCAGGTCGATCAGGGCAACATCATTCATGCCTCTGACGTCACCGGACTGGTCATCATCACCCAGCTGCAGCCGGTCGCAGTGCAGTTCAGTCTTCCGCAGCAGCAGATCGTGCGGGTCAATGCGGCCTCCGCCAAGGGCGTGCTGGCCGTCGATGTCTTCGGCAATGACGGGATAACGGTGATCGATACCGGCAAGCTGACCGGCATCGACAACCAGGTCGATCCGACCACCGGGACGCTCAAGCTGAAGGCCGAATTCCCCAACGGCAATTTTCAGCTCTGGCCGGGGCAATTCGTCAATGTGCGGCTCAAGGTCGACACACTTTCGCGGGCAATTGTCGTTCCGACCTCGGCCGTGCAGCGCGGCCCAGCGGGAACCTTCAGCTATGTCATCGGCGACGGCGATATTGTCACCGCGAAACCGGTGGTGGTGACGCAGCAGAACGAAACCGATGCCGTGCTGGCGAGCGGAATAGCGCCCTCCGATCGCGTGGTGACGACCGGCTTTGCCAACCTGTCCGACGGCGCCAAGGTCATCGTCGGCAAGGACGAGCAGACGCCGACGGCCGATCTGGCGCCGCGCAAGAAAGGCAGCCGGGCCCCGCAAGGTAAGGACGGACAAGGCAAGGACGGTCCAAGCAAGGGCGGCAAGAAGGGTGAGCGCGCCCAAGACGAGGGCGATCAAAAAGGTCAGACCGGACCCGCGCAAGGGGAGCAGTCGGGCAGCGCAGCGAAGTCGCAGCCATGACCCAGGAATCACTCAAGAAATCGTCGCTTGAATAACTTCGCAGGCGTGAGCACGCACCCATGAGCGTCTCTGAACCGTTCATTCGCCGGCCGATCGCAACCTCGCTGTTGGGGATCGCGCTGTTGATCGGTGGTGCGCTTGGCTATTGGACGCTGCCGATATCGGCGTTGCCGCAAGTCGATTTCCCGACGGTGCAGGTGACGACGCAATTGCCGGGCGCCAGTCCCGACGTGATTGCTTCCCTGATCACCGCGCCGCTCGAACGCCAGCTCGGACAGATCCCGTCGCTGTCGTCGATGACCTCGACCAGTTCATTCGGCGTCAGCCAGATATCGCTGCAGTTCGACCTCAACCGCGACATCGACGGCGCCACCCAGGATGTGCAGGCCGCCATTAACGCCGCCGCCGGCGTGCTGCCGAAAACCCTGCCGTATCCGCCGACCTACGCCAAGGTCAATCCCGCGGACGCGCCGGTTCTGACGCTGGCGCTGACGTCGGACACGGTCTCGCTGCGCGCCATGAGCGATCTCGCCGATACCATCCTCGGGCAACGCCTCAGCCAGATTGCCGGAGTGGGGCGCGTTTCGGTGCTGGGCGGCCTGAAGCCGGCGGTACGGGTGCAGGCCGATCTGGCGCGGCTGGCGGCCTATGGCATCGCGATGGAGGATCTGCGCAACGCCATCGCGGGTGCCAACGTCTCCGGACCGAAGGGATCGCTCGACGGCGCGCAACAGGCCTATACGATCGCCGCCAACGACCAGATCGCGGCTGCC
>JAQGKJ010000101.1 GCA_028290165.1 Bradyrhizobium sp.
CCATCTCCTTCGCGGCCTGGCCGAACATGTTCCTGCGCGCCTCGTCGTCGAACGGTTCTTTCACGAATTTGCCGATCGCCAATCCCGCCTGCACCTGTGGCCGCGCGCGAACCTCGGCGTACCAGCGTTTTGCATTCGGATAATCGTCGAGCGTAAAGCCCTGTGCTTTGTGCGTCATGGTCCAGGGAAAGCAGGCGATGTCAGCGATCGAATAGTCGCCGGCGACGTAAGCGCCGGTCTTGCCCAATTGCGTATCGAGCACGCGATAAAGCCGCGCCGCCTCGTCGCGGTAACGCTCGATGGCATAGGGGATTTTCTCCGGCGCATAGAGTGCGAAATGGCCGTGCTGGCCGAGCATCGGACCTAAGGCGCTCATCTGCCACATCACCCATTGCGTGACGACGGATCGCCCGCGCATGTCCGTTGGCAGCAAGCGGCCGGTCTTCTCGGCCAGATAAATCAGGATCGCGCCGGTCTCGAACACCGAAAACGGGCCGCCGCCGTCGGCAGGCGCATGATCGACGATCGCCGGAATCCGGTTGTTCGGGCTGATCGCGAGAAATTCCGGCTTGAACTGATCACCGGCCCGGATGTTGACGGGAATGACCGTGTAGGGAATGCCCAGTTCCTCCAGCATGATCGAGATTTTCCAGCCGTTCGGCGTCGGCGCGTAGTGGAGGTCGATCATGGGGTCATCCTGCGGGAGCTTGCCCACATCCTACCCTGCGGGGGCATCACGTTCCAGCACCTCAGCGCTCTTGTGGGGCGCATGGCGGACATGGCACACAGGCGCTCAATCATAATCGTCCGGGAGGCCCATATGCTGTTTCCAACCACGATCGCAGGCTCCCTGCCGAAGCCGGAATGGCTGGCCGAACCCAATAAACTTTGGGCGCCCTGGAAATCGTCAGGCGCCGAACTGGCGCGGGCCAAGCGCGACGCCACCGTGCTGGCGCTAAAGCTGCAGGAAGATGCCGGCGTCGACATTGTCACCGAGGGCGAGCAGTCGCGGCAGCACTTTGTGCATGGCTTTCTGGAGAAGATCGAGGGCATCGACTTCGCCCACAAGGTCGAGATGGGAATCCGCAAAGACCGCTACAAGGCGATGGTGCCGCAGGTGGTGGCGCCGTTGCGGCTGAAGGGCCGCGTCCATGCCGACGAGGCCCGCATCGCCCGCACCCACACCGCGCGCAAACTAAAATTCACCCTCCCCGGCCCGATGACCATCATCGACACCATCGCCGACCAGTATTACGGCGACCGCGTCAAGATGGCGTTCGCCTTTGCCGAATTGCTCAACGAGGAAGCGAAGGCCTTGCAGGCCGATGGCGTCGACGTGATCCAGTTCGACGAGCCCGCCTTCAACGTCTACATGGACGAAGTGAGCGACTGGGGCATAAGAGCGCTGGAGCGCGCCGCCGAAGGACTGACCTGCGCCACTGCGGTCCACATTTGTTACGGCTACGGCATCAAGGCCAATACGGACTGGAAAGAGACTTTGGGAGCTGAGTGGCGGCAATATGAAGAAATCTTTCCGGCGATCGCCAGGAGCCCGATCCAGCAGGTCGCGATCGAATGCCGCAATTCAAAGGTGCCACTCGAATTGCTCGGGCTGCTCACCGGCAAGGTGGTTCAGGCCGGCGTGATCGATGTTGCCAGCGACACGGTCGAGACCGCCGAGGACGTAGTTAAAGTGATCGACGCGGTGTCAAAATTCGTGCCGAAGAGCAACATCGTCGCCACCACCAATTGCGGCATGGCGCCGATGCATCGCAATATCGCCGAAGCCAAACTGATGGCGCTGGGTGCGGGCGCGAAGCTGGCGCGGCAGAAGTTGGGGTGAGGTTCGCATTGCCTTTCCATCGTCATGGCCGGGCTTGTCCCGGCCATCCACGTCTTTTGATGTGCCGCGGAAAGTAAGGCGTGGATGCCCGGGTCAAGCGCGGGCATGACGAACGATAGAGCACGTCGACGCTCACGCCGCCAATTCCGTCGCACTCGGATGCAGCAGCGGCCGATACCCCGCACCCAGCGCCAGCAACGTCGACGGGGGTGTCAGCAGCATGGCCCCTTTCAGCGCTTGATGTCCCCTGGAATAACCGGCCGGCGACCACGCCAGCGCCCTTCCCTCCAGGATGAGATAGCTCTCGCTTCCTTCCAGCACCATTGCACCATCAGGCAATTCCTCCAGCGGCAGCGGCAGCGCGTGCAACCGCTTCTTAGTCCCATCCAGCCGCTCACGGTGAAGCACGGCGTCGACGTCGCGCGCAAGGACATCGCTAACGCCATTCCCCGTTTCCCACGCGGCGCGAAACCGTTTGGCGTCGTCGCGACGGCAGAAGAAGCACGGGCGATGGCCACCCGCGAGCGCGGTTGCCTCGTCGAGAAAGAACAGCTCGGTCCAGCTGCGGCCGCCCATGACCTTGCGCCGCCACCCGCGGAATTCGCAGACGCAGGTAAGCCAGGCCTGGCTCGCCCAGCGCTTGCCCAGCAAGGTCTTCGTCGCGGGATCATGGATGATGCCGCGATTGCCGGTGAACATGCCGCGATGCGCCGTCGCGATGATGTCGCCGGTGGGCGTGACGCGGTTTTGCAGGGGCATTGAGGGCTCGATCATTGACCAAAGTCGTCATTGCGAGGAGCGTCAGCGACGAAGCAATCCGTTTTGCGGCGCGATGGATTGCTTCGCGGAGCCTGTCATCGGGCGGCGCGTGCGCCGACCCGTTGGCTCGCAATGAGGTCTGAAGATCACGCCGCGCCTTCGCGGATCGGCGGCTGGAACGACAGCGCGGTGTCCCAGGGAAAGAAGATCCAGGTGTCCTGCGACACTTCGGTGATGAACGTGTCGACGAGCGGACGCCCCATCGGCTTTGCATACACGGTTGCGAAATGCGCTTCCGGGATCATCTCGCGCACCAGCCGCCCGGTCTTGCCGGTGTCGACGAGGTCATCGACGATCAACAGTCCCTTGCCGGTCCCGCCGCCGAGTTTTGCGGTGTCGGCGGAAATGCCTTTCAAGACCTTGAGGTCGCCCTGTTTCGTGTGATCGTAGCTGGCAATGCAGACGGTATCGATGATGCGCACGCCGAGTTCGCGCGCGACGATCGCCGCCG
>JAQGKJ010000113.1 GCA_028290165.1 Bradyrhizobium sp.
GGCCTGTTTCACCAGGGCAAGCGCACGGACCAGTTCCGGAAAATGGCCGATCGGCACACCGGTGATCGGAAAATTCTCGACCGCGCGCAGGGTGTGGACGCCATAGTAAGCGTCAGCTGGAACATCCCGGTCGCCCAAGAGATCGTGTTCGCGTCGCATGCTCATCGAAGCCTCTCGCCGGGGATTCGTGGAGTCCTGATAAGATCAGGCAGCGGCGAGTTTTCCAAGTACCGTCTTTTCCAAGTCCTGTTGCGCTCGATAGTGGGCTTATCTCGCGCCCGTCTCCTGCCGCAAGGTCGTGGAAGCCCACGGCGGATAAGCTTGTCCGACGCCTCGCGCGTTCCTTTATCTCTCCACGATGTCGTCCCCGCGAACGCGGGGACCCATAACCACAGGCTTCAGTTGTTGCGCGAAAGCCGTCGAACAGCGTCTCTTAAAGACAGCGGCCGCGGCGTATGGGCCCCTGCTTTCGCAGGGACGACGAGATGACGGTAGACGCGCCTCAGATCTGCGCGGCGACCTTCTCCAGCCCGATCAGGCGGGCGAGCGTGCGCACTTCCTGCTTCTGGTCTTCGCGCAATTGAAACAGCAGCGGCATCGCGGCCGATTTCAATTGCTGGACTTCTTCGGCGTCGGGATCGATCGGCACGCCTGACGCGTTCGGATCGGCCTTGCGGGTGGCGTGGATCTTTCGCGCCACGGCGCGGAGCGCTTCTTCCACCGCCGGCCAGTAGGATTCCTGCGAGGAGGAAAGTTTTAAGCGCTCCTTGATGCCGGCGATCTGCACGTCACTGAGTAGCGCGTAGGATTTCTGCGGGGCGGGCTTGCTGGCAAGCTTTGGCTTCGGCGCTACCGGCACCGCCGCGGGGCTAGCGGCCTTCGGCATCTCGATATCGGCAGGCGCGCTGGAGGCAAAGGCCTGGCGCAGCGGCTCGCTCAGGCTCGCGGTTTGCGGCGGATCGAACGAGGCCAGCGCCAGTCTTGCGACCGCCAGCCGGTCCTGCTTGCCTTGGCGGTTCGCAACCGGGCCCGTGACGACGGGGGAAACCATCTCGGATCGCGCCATCGGCACGCTATCGCGGCCGAGAATGGCGGTGGCGGCCGCGCCGACGACCAGGAGGCAGGTCATCGCGATGATGGTAACGGCTCGCGTCAAGCAGTTCTCCGTGCAGGGTCCACGTTCACTTTCCCGAGAACTGGGAACTAATTAAGGCCTAACCGTGCCGCATCGGCGGCGGGGGGCCAATTCGAGGGCGAAAAACGCGAAAATCAGGCCGCGGCGGCGAGATCGTAGGCCTCCTGGATATCGGCGACGATATCGGAGGCCTCCCACAGCGCGTCCGGTGTCACCGCCTGCAGGCTGATGGTCCAGTTACCGCCCCTGCGGCTGCGGGGCATGCTGACGATGTCGAATTTCACGCTGCGGCACAGCGGATGCCGCTCCAGCGCGTAGGCGACCCGGGCCCTGATCTCGTCGAGGGTTGCGGGTGTTTTGGCGAAAAATGTCTCGAAATCCATGTCGCATCCCCTTCGAACCACGGTCTTTGGGTCGACCCGCCACGAGCGCGTTGGGCGGCCTTCGGAGATGATTGTTGGGGTGCGTTGGTTAATGCCGCGTTAAGGCCGCAAAGCGGCGCGGTACTCCGCAATGGTGCGCGCAACCAGGTCGTCGACCGAAAGCACCGCAGTCACCCCGGACGTCGAATGCCCCGCGCTCCAGATATCGCGCCATCGTTCGGGGCGATTTTTTTCGCGCGCGCCGATGTCGATATCCTTGCCGATGTCGATGGCGCCGCGCGGCGGCAGGTTGTCGGGGTCGAGGCCGGCGGCGGCAACGGACGGCCGCAGCATGTTGGTCTGCAGGCCGGTGAAGGCGGTGGTCAAAAGGATATCGTCGGCGCTGCTCGCAACCAGCATCGCCTTGTATCTGGCATCGGCCATGCTCTCGTTGGTGGCGATGAACCTGGTGCCCATATAGGCGAGATCGCAGCCGAGCACCTCGGCCGCGCGCAGCGCATGGCCGTCGCCGATGCCGCCCGCCAGCACGATCGGCCCATCGAAGAACGCGCGCACCGCGCGGACGAACACGAACGGGTTGAGCCAGCCGGTCTGCCCGCCGGCTCCCGCCGTCAACAGCACCAGCCCGTCGGCGCCGGATTCCACCGCGCGCTCGGCGTGACGGATGCTGGCGACGTCGGCGAATACCAGCGCACCCATATCGTGCAGCGGCGCCAGTACGGGCGCCGGCGATCCGACTGACGTGATGATGATCTCGGGCCTATGCCGCAACAGCACCTTAATATCCTGCGCCAGCCGCGCGTTGGAGCGATGCACGATCAGATTCGGGCAGACCGGCGCTGGAAGCTTGCCGCTTGCCTCGGCATGGCGGCGCAACCGGCTTTCGATGTCGTCGAGCCAGGTGTCGAGCTGTTCGGGGCTGCGGCAATTCACCGTCGGAAACGCGCCGATCACGCCGTTGCGGCAGGCCGCCACCACCAGTTCGACGCCGGAGACCAAAAACATCGGCGCCGCGATCAGCGGCAGGCTGAGCCGGCCGCGAAAGCGGGCCAGCGGGTCGGCGTCTCCCTGATCTCCTGACGTTTGCAGTTCCGCGCTCCGGCTTCGACGTGCTAGCTTTCGGCAACATTGGCACGATCGAAGGCCGAAGACAAAACGACCGAAAAAAATCAGATGGAGGAAACATGTCCGATCCCCTCTATGCGTTTCCGACCGTGTGCGGGCAAACCCTGCGAGCGCTGGCGCGCTATCCGTCGCGCACTGCCTTCAGCTGGCCGGGCGGATCGATCACCTATCAGGGCGCGACCGAACTGATCGGCCGCATGCAGAAAGTGTTCATGCAGCTCGGCCTGCCGCCGGGGGCGCGGGTCGCCTTCCTCACCGCCAACCGGGCCGACACCTGGTGTGCAGGGGTAGCTGCGCAATTGTCGAGAATTTCGATCACCTGGCTGCATCCGCTGGGGTCGCTCGACGATCAGCTGTTTCAAATCGAGGATTCCGAAGCCGGGATGCTGGTAGTTGACGCCAATGCATTCCGCGATCGCGGTGGCGAACTGGCGGCGCGCGCCGGCGGCCTCAGCCATGTGTTCACGCTCGGCCCGGCCAATTACGGCGTCGATCTTTCGGCCGCGGTCGACGGCGCCGGCACCGCCAGCCCGATTTGTCTGGCCGGTCCCGACGATATCGCGACGCTGAACTATACCGGCGGCACCACCGGGAAATCCAAGGGCGCGCTGCGCACCCATCGCGAATATGGCGGCTTCGCCAATGCGATCCTGTCCGACTTCGAAATTCCCGACACGCCGCGCTATCTCACGGTGGCGCCGATCAGCCACGTCGCCGGCACCAAGGTATTGCCTGCGCTGATGCGCGGCGGCACCGTGCCCATGCTGAAAGGTTTCGATCCGGAGGCCGTGTTCAAAACTATCGAGCGCGAGCGCATCAATTTTACGCTGTTCGTGCCGACCATGATCTACGTACTGCTCGACCACCCCGCGCTCGACAAGACCGACCTGTCCTCGCTCGAACTGTTGCTGTACGGCGCTTCCGCGATTTCGCCGAGCCGGCTGGTCGAGGGCATCGAGCGGATCGGCCCGGTGTTCTCGCAGCTTTACGGCCAGACCGAATGCTATCCGGTCTCGGTGCTGCGCAAGGCGGACCATGATCGCAAAACTCCAGAGTTGTTTTTGTCCTGCGGTTTCCCGATCGCCGCCTGCGAGGTCAGGATCCTCAACGACGACGACCAGGAAGTCGCAACCGGCGAGCCCGGCGAAATCTGCGTGCGCGCGCCGCATGTGATGGCGCAATACTGGAAGCGGACGGAACAGACGGCGGAAACCCTGAAGAACGGCTGGCTGCATACCGGCGACATCGCGCGCGCCGACGAACGCGGCTATATGTTCATCCTCGACCGCAAGAAGGACATGATCGTTTCCGGCGGCTTCAACATCTTCCCGCGCGAGGTCGAGGACGTGCTGTCGCAACACGTCGACGTCGCGATGTGCGCGGTGGTCGGCGTGCCCGACGACAAATGGGGCGAGGCCGTCACCGCGGTCGTGGTCGCGCGCGAAGGCACCCGGCCCAACGCCGAAGAGTTGATCAACCTCGTCAAGGCCAAAAAAGGTTCGGCGCATGCGCCGAAACACATCAAATTCGTGACCGAGTTGCCGATGACCGGTGTCGGCAAGGTCGACAAGAAGGTGCTGAAGGCGAGCTTCTGGTCCGGGCGCGACCGGATGGTGGGATAGGAAATTCGGTCCGGCATCGCGCACGATCCTGCTTCACGCCGCAGGCTCGTAGAAGAGCACAACGTTGCCATTATCAAAGGCTCGCGACCTGGCGAGCTTCATCGGCAGCTTCTTTTTGACACCTTCGAACAGCGTCCGACCATTGCCGACAACGAGCGGGTTAAGCACAATCTGGTATTCGTCAATCAATCCAGCATCCGCCAATTGCGCGACGACACTCCCGCTTCCCATGATCACCAGGTTCGGACCGGGCTCCTGCTTTAGCTTGCGGACTTCCGTTGCCAAGTCGCCTTTCAGCAGCGTGGTGTTGTTCCATGACACTTTTTCCAGCGACTTGGAAAACACGTACTTCCGCAAGCGGTTCATCCGGTCGACGACGATTGGGTTGCTTTGGGCCGCAAGGGGCGTCGGCCAGAAACTCGCCATCAGGTCATAGGTCACTCTGCCGAACACGAGTTGGCCACCGCCGCTGGCGTTCTCCGAGACGAAGGCCTGCCACTCCGGATCTCTTTTGTGGGCCCAGCTCATGTCGCCATTGGCGTCAGTAAAGTATCCATCCAGCGACACCGAATTGTAGACAACCAGTCTTGGCATGTTCATTGTTCCTTCTGTGGTTTGATGGCCGACAGCTCTTTTCATTCCAGATGATGCTCAAACCGCATGACCGCGCCGTTGAAGCGTTCGATTCCTTCATCGAGTTCGTGCGGGTTGATCGCTATCAGCGTATTTCGGAGAGTTGGTCGGTGCCGCCTTGCAGCCACCGCAGCGATCCGGGCGTGGTCAGAATTTCGCCGGACTCAAGCAGCGTCTTGATCCCGGAGAGAACCATCGGCCAGCCGCCGTAAAGCTGATTGTTGGCGCCTTCGCGCAGTTGATCGTGGATGACCGTCAGCCGGCATGAATCGCCGATTGGTTCGATCTCCCACGTCACCCGCGAAGTCCCCTCGCTCTTCACGTCCTCGCCCCAAGCGGCTCTGAAGTTCTGGACCAGCCGGCGCGGCGGATCGACCTCCAGATTTTCGCCTTCAAAGATCATATCTCCGTTGCCACGGCCCTCGTAGCGCGATCCCTGCGTCCAATCCGAAGTGACGACTGCGCCGAAGTTGTATTTACGCCGCATCTCGGTGTCGGTAATTGCGTGCCAGAGACGCTCGGGTGTTGTCTTGATGTAGATTTCGAAAACCTTCTCCATCGTCTTCTCCATTTTGTCCTTGAGGTCGCTCAGTCCGGCAGCCCAGGGTTCGGCGTATTTGCTCACCCAACGGTCGTGAACCAGTCGGATCGGAACCGGGTTCAGAAAGTGCAATTTCTCGCGCCCGCGCCGCCTGCTCACGACGAGACCGGCCTCCTCGAGCAACTTCAGGTGCTTCATCACACCGAAGCGCGTCATCGGCAGCCGTTCCTCGAGCGCGCTCAACGTTTGCCCATCTTCCTTGAATAACTCGTCGAGCAGGCTTCGGCGCGTCGGGTCGGCGAGGGCTCTGAACACAGCATCCATGGTACTGATAATAGGTGACCATTTGGTCACGTGTCAAGCCCTGCGCAGGCCCGAGCTGCGACCGGGCGCGATTCTCGTTGCAGGTCGTGCGCGACCGGAGGGTCGAATAGGGGGGTTTGAGTCCGGAATCAGCCGATCGGGATTCAGGGCCCGAACGTCACCAGAAGAAATCTACGCCCAACGGGCGCGCCATGCTTCGGCCAGCGTTCCTTCAGGGTGAGGTCTTATATTGGACCCTCATGGTGAGGAGCGCGGCAACGGCGCGCGTCTCGAAACCACTGATGATCACACACAGTGGAATAATGGCCTAGCCGTACTACGCCCCCAGCAACTGATCGAGCCGGTCGCGCAACTGGTCCTGGTGATAGGGTTTTGCCAATCGCGGCAGATCGAGCTGGGCGCCCTCGGGCAAATCCGCATAGCCGGTGGCAAGCAGGATCGGCAGCGTCGGCCGCACCTCGCGCGTGGCCGCCGCCAGTTCGATGCCGGTCATGCCGGGCATCACGTGATCCGTCACCATCAGATCGATCGGCTGTTCGCTCCTGAGGATGTCGAGCGCATGCAGGCCGGAATTGGCGCCGATCACCTGGTGGCCGAGGTCTTCCAGCATCTCGGTGGTCGACATCGCGATCAGGGGATCGTCGTCGACGAACAAAATCACCGCGGAGCGGTTGACCTTCTGCGACCTGTGCGCGGTGTCTTCGGCCTCCGGCGTTGATGTATCGACCGGAAGCAGCAGCGTCGCGGCGGTGCCCTTCCCTGGCGTGCTTGACAGCTGCAACGCGCCACCGAGCTGCACGGCAAGTCCGTGCACCATCGACAGGCCGAGCCCGGTGCCTTTGCCGAGCGGTTTCGATGAGAAGAACGGCTCGATCGCCCTTTTCAATATCTCCGGCGGCATGCCCTTGCCGGTATCGATGACCGACAGTTTGAGGTAGCGGCCGGATTTGAGCGCCGCGTCGCCGTTAGCTTGATGTTCGCAGACCTTGATCTCGATCGAACCGCCGTCGGGCATCGCGTCGCGGGCGTTGATCGCCAGATTGAGGATAGCGAGCTCGAGCTGGTTGGCGTCGACGCGCGCCGGCGGCAACGCTTCCGGAACCTCCAGCCGAAGTGCGACGCGCGGGCCCAAGGAACGTTCAAGCAGATCGCTCATGCCGTTGATCAGGGCGCGCAGATCGGCCGGCACCACCCGCAGATCCTGCTGCCGCGCGAATGCCAAAAGCCGCTGCGTCAGCGAGGCGCCGCGCTCGGCGCCCTGCAGCGCACCGTCGATCAGCCGCCGCAGGCGCGGATCGTCGGGCAGGCGCTTGCGCAAGAGATCGAGGTTACCCATCACCGCCATCAGCAAATTGTTGAAGTCGTGCGCGACGCCGCCGGTGAGCTGGCCGATCGTCTCCATCTTCTGCGCCTGGCGCAATTGCTCCTGCGCCCTTTCGCGCGCGGCGACTTCCTTCATCAGGTCGGCGGTGCGCTGCTCGACGCGGTGTTCCAGCGTCGCCGTCAATTCCGCCAGCGCCGTGCGCTCCGCCGCCAGCTGCGCCAGCAAATTTTCGCGTTCGAGCTCGGCGACCTTGCGCGCGGTGATATCGGACGACACGCCGACCAGCGATTTGATGCTGCCATCGAGCCTGCGGACGGCACGCGCGCGGACGTCGACCCAGTGCTGCGACCCGTCGGGCCAGATATTGCGGTACTCGATGTTGTAGTCCTGGCCGGTCTTGATGGCCCGGTCGAGCACCTTCAGACGCCTTGCGCGATCGTCGGGGTGCACTGCCGCCAGCAAATCCTGATACGAAAACGGCTCGCCCGGCTTGCGTCCGAAAAACGCCCGGCAGGTGTCGGAGGCTTCCAGCTCATATTCCGGGAGATGCAGCTCGAGCGCACCGAGATGGCCGGCGTTCAGCGCGGTCTGCAGCAGGCCTTCGCTTTCGGTGAGATCCGCAAGGATGGCACGGGTCTGGTACTGGCGGCGCCGGGCCCTGACCGCGGAGCCGACGATGCTCACCAGCGTCGTGGGGTGAAACGGGCGTTCGATAAACGTGACGTTGCCCAAGACCTGGCCCAGCCGCATCGCGTCCGGATTGCGCTCGGGACCGCCGCCCTGATGCGTCAACAGCACGATCGGAAAATCCGACCATGACGGCTGATCGTTGAGCCAGCGCATCAGGCCGCGCAGATCCGCGGTCTTGATCGCCTCGTCGGCGATCACCGCAAGGCCGGCGCCGCCTTCGATCTCGTGCATCAGGGCGGTGATATCGCCGCAGATATTGGCGTAGTAACCCGCTTCCCTGATCAGCGATGCGGCGAGAGAGGCGTCGCGCCCCGTCGGCGCAAGAATCACGGCCCGCTCGGAAGATGCGCCCGGCCTCACGCCGTTTGCTCCTGCAGCAACGGCCGGCCCTCGCCGATATAGACCGGAACGCCCCGCAAGATTCCCTGGAAGCCGTCGAGCGGTTCACCGATGGTGAGGCCGCGGCAATCGATGCGGTATTCGCGAATCGTCGATTCGTGCATTCCCGTGCGCTTCTTGATGATCGACATCGCGCGCCGCACACTGCCCAGTGCCTCGAAATAGCGCAGCAGAATGACGGTATCGGCGAGATAAGTGACATCCACCGGCGCTTTCATGTCGCCGACCAGCCCATGCTGCGCCACCGTCATGAACGTCGCGGCACCGCGGCGGTTCAGATATTGCAGCAATTCGTGAATGTGCAGGATCAGCGAATTCTCTTCCGGCATCGCGGCCTGATAGCCGTTGAGGCTGTCGATCACTACGGTCTTGATGTGATCCTCATCGACCCGTTTGCGGACCCGGTGCGCGAATTCACCGGGCGACAACTCCGCGGCATCCACCTGTTCGATGAAAAGATTGCCGCTGCGCTGCATTTCCTCGAGGTCAATGCCAAGGCCCTTCATGCGCGAGAACAGCAGGCCGAGCTCTTCATCAAACACGAACAACGCCGCTTTCTCGCCGCGACTGATGGAGGCGGCCGCAAACACGATCGCGGCCAGCGATTTGCCGGTGCCGGCGGGACCGAGAATAAGCGTGCTTGAACCGGTCTCCACCCCGCCACCGAGCAACCGATCGAACTCGGCGATGCCGCTCGACATCTTGTGGCGCGTAAAGCTGCTGCGATATTCCGATGCCACCAGCCTCGGAAACACGTTGAGGCCGCCGGTCGTGATGGTGGCATCGTGATAGCCGCCGCGAAACTTCACGCCGCGATATTTGATCACGCGCGCGCGCCGCCGCTCCGCGCCGTAGGCCGGCGCCAGTTCTTCAAGCCGCAGCACGCCGTGCGCGACGCTGTGTACGGTCTTGTCGGCAATGTCGGCGGTGAGATCGTCGAGCAGCATCACCGTGGTGTTGAACTTTGCGAAGTAGTGCTTGATCGCCAGGATCTGCCGCCGGTAGCGAAGCGAACTTTGCGCCAATAGCCTGATTTCGGAGAGACTGTCGAGCACCACCCGATCCGGCCGGGCGCGCTCGACGGCTTCGAAAATCTGTTTTGTCGTCTCGCCGAGCTCGAGATCGGAAGAATAAAGCAGGCTCTGCTGCTGCTCGGAATCGAGCAGGCTTTCCGGCGGCAGCAGTTCGAACACTTCGATACTGTTGTCGAGGGACCAGCCGTGCGACGCCGCGCCGTCGCGCAACTCGCGCTCGGTTTCGGAGAGCGTAATGTAAAGACATTTCTCCCCGGCCTTGGCGCCTTCGAGCAGGAATTGCAGCGCCGCCGTGGTCTTGCCGGTGCCAGGCGCGCCTTCCACCAGGAACAGGTGGCCACGGGAAAATCCGCCCGACAAAATGTTGTCCAGCCCCCAAATTCCGGCTTTTGCCTTGCCGGCTATTGGTTCGACGATGTTCATATGACTCCCTGACCGGAGCTAAACCCCCGTGGCATCACGCGGTTCCAGAAAAATGGAACTATTTTTGTGGGAAAAACTCCGGCCACATCGTGCGCCACGCCGCGGCGGCCGATTGAAAATCAGCCGGTGCCATCGCGTGGCATTCGGCATCGTCCGCGGGCAGCACCCAAGGCTGCGCGCTTTTCATGAACATGTGCATGGCCGGAACCAGCCATGTGGTGTCGTCGAGCGTACCGGCGCGAAGGTTGATGATTTCGGCGCGTCCCGCCCGGTCACCGTAGAGCCTGCCGCCGCACTCTGCGCAGAACCAGGAGATGACCGCGACGCCTGTCGGCGAGGTGTGGTGCCATCCCTTCGGCTCACCCTGTTCGAGGTGAAAATCCCTGGCAAGGACCGGCATGTTCAGCGCGAATGCGCTGCCGGAGATCCGCTGACAATTGGTGCAATTGCAGGTGTAGAGCAGCAGCGGAAACGACGCGATCTTATAACGGATCGCGCCACACGGGCAGCCGCCGGTCAAGGGAAGCACAGGTTGCGTGACGCTCATGATCAACCCCGGTCGAGGACACGGTCGGAAGCTTATCCGGAAATCATCGCGCCGCGAGGCTCAACTTTCGATCAGCCGGCATTCGCAGGTGACGTCACCGGCAATTTATTTGCCCCGCCGACCGGCGTGGTCAAGAATTCAGTCCCCCGCTTCGTCTCTTTGCCTTGTCCTTTTGGAGTTCACGCCCATGCGCCTGCCGATCATTCCACCCGCAAAATTGAGTGCCGAACAGAAGCCGCTTTACGACGACATGCGGCAGGGCATCGCCGCCAACTTCCAGGGTTTTGTCAACATTCGCGACGACGGGGCGCTGCTCGGTCCGTGGAATCCATGGATCCACGAACCGCAGTTCGGCAAACCGGTTTGGGAATTGACCAAGGCGATGGTGTCGAAGCCGTCGCTCCCGCCCGCCGTGAGGGAAGTCGCGATCCTCGTCACCGGCGCGCATTTCAAGTCGGCCTACGAGCTCTACGCGCATGTGATTGTCGCGGAGCGTCGCGGCTTATCCGACGAGAAACTGGCAACCATTGTCGCCGGCCAGCGTCCCGCCGACCTCACGCGGCCGGAAGCGGTGGCCTATGATTTTGCATTCGCGCTGGTGAATGGCGGGGTCCTGCCCGAACTGACCTATCGGGCAGCAACACAGGAATTCGGCGCCCACGGCGCGGCCGAGCTTTCCTACCTCGTCGGGCTCTATTGTCTGGTTTCGGTGACGTTGAACACCTTCGATGTTCCAGTCCCCGACGGTGCGGCCGGTTGATCGGGGATAACCGCTGTTTACCGCGGCAGCGTCGGGACTGGTGACGACGCGATTGCCGTCGACGCGCGATAGATGGCGTCTATTAAATAAAAACTATTGATACAAGGAGCGCTGCTTACTTCCCTTCTCCCCTTATGGGAGAAGGTGGCCATAGGCGGCCTTTGGCCGCCGTTCTTCAATAGGACGCCGATGCTCTGCATCGGCTATGCAAAGTTCGCGCCGGACGAGGGGTCTCTATCCGCGGAGACAGACCCCTCACCCGTCACGAACGCGCTTCGCGCGTCCGCGCCACCCTCTCCCACAAGGCTAAGGGATTCACACATCTCGAAAACCGAATCTTCTTCAATGGGTTAGCTGGACACCAGCTCTGGCGTATCAAGTACTGCCACAATGGAAGCAAGTGACTCTGATGACTCAGGTTTTTCGGCGAGCTGATCGAGAAGATCGAATCAGATGTGTGCATGCCGTAGCCCGCAAGCGGGAGAGGGGGCGCACCG
>JAQGKJ010000133.1 GCA_028290165.1 Bradyrhizobium sp.
CAGCGCATCGAGGATCAGCAGCTTCGCGCGATCGAGCACCGGCTTCGGAATATCTTCGAACGCGAGGTCGGCAGCGAACTCGGCCAGCCGGCGGGCCGGCGTCATCGTCGCATTCGGTACTGAGACATTATCTAGCATGGGCGTATCTCGTTTCGGGTTGCGGCACGTCGTCCACCAGCCGGCAGTCTTGTGCGTTGACGGTAAGGGTTGCGGGGCTACCCGGCGCGAGGACACTGCGGGAATAGGCGCGCAAGCGGTCGGCGCCGACCTCGACGATGTATTCGACGTGCGGCCCGAGATACATGCCGCCTACCACCCGGCCGGTCAGCCGATTTTGCCCGGCGAGGACTTGCACCGGTGTTTGGTCGAGGCGGATCGCCTCGGGACGGAGCAGTGCAATCTTGGAACGGCCGTCGTCACGATCCGTCGCCGGATCCACTTCAACGGGCGAGCCGTCCTCTAACTGCCATTGACGTCCGACGCGCTGCACGTGCAGAAAATTGGCGTTGCCGATGAAGTCGGCGACAAAGCGGTTGACGGGTCGCTGGTAAAGTTCTCGCGGGTCACCCTCCTGTACGATCCTGCCGAGCTCCATCACGATGACCCGATCGGACATCGACAGGGCCTCGGTCTGATCATGCGTCACATACAGCGTCGGCACCTTGAGCTCACGCTGTATTCGGCTGATCTCCAGGCGGGTACGATCACGCAAGCGGGCGTCGAGGTTCGAAAGCGGTTCGTCGAACAGCAGCAGTTGCGGGCGGGCAGCGATAGCGCGCGCCAGGGCAACGCGTTGCTGCTGGCCGCCGGACAATTCAGAGGGACGGCGACTTGCGAGTTTGGTCATCCCGACGATGTCGAGCGCCCAGGCAACGCCGGATGCGATATCGCGCCCGCCCTTGATGGTGAGCGGGAACGCCACGTTCTCAGCGACGGTCAGGTGCGGCCAGACGGCGTAAGACTGAAATACCATGCCGAGATCCCGCTCATGCGGGGGGACGAACAGATTCCTGGCGGGATCGGAAACCGCGTGACCATTGATGGCGATGCTGCCGCTGTTCGGGGTATCGAGCCCGGCGATGCAGCGCAGCGTCGTGGTCTTGCCGCAGCCGCTCGGACCGAGCAGTGTGACAAACTCTCCGTCACCCACGTCGAATGATATCTCGTGAATCACGGTAAGCGGGCCAAAGGATCTGACGAGATTGCGAACTGTGACGCCCATCGGTGGTTTTTCCTGTTGCGGTTACCGCCTGCGGGCGCCGGGCATCGCCCAAAGCAGCAGGGACATCATGGCGACCATCAGAATCATGGCCAGGATGGAGAGCGCGCTGGCGAGGCCCCAGTTGGCCTGTTCGAACGAAGACCAGATCGAAACCGACAGCACCGAAGTTGACGCGGTAAAGATCAGGATCGTGGCAGAGATCTCGCGGAAGAACGCCATGAACAGCAGGAAATAGCTGCTCTGCAGCGACGGCAGGCTCAGCGGCATGAGGATGCGCCATACCCCGTCAAGCCGGCTTGCTCCCGCGGTCCAGGCCGCTTCCTCAAGACTTCGATCGAGCTGAACGAACCGGGCACCGGCAGTTTCCGCCGCATAAGGCAGGAAGCGCGTGACGTAGGCGAGCACGATCAGCGTCAGAGTGCCGTAAAGCGGAAGCGGCAGATAGGCATAGGCCCATAGCAGCCCGAGGCCGAGAACGATGCCCGGCACACCAAAGGGAAGCATCACCAGCGCATCGAGCACGCGATAGCCTGTCGGGCGCAACCGCACGGTGAAGTAACTGCAGGCGACACCGAGCAACACGCCGACCAGCGCACCGCCGCCGGAGACGACGACGGTGTTGAAAATGGCCCGCTGCGTCTCTTCGGAATTCCACACATAGGCGTAGTTGCGGAACGTGAAGGCCGCGTCGAAGGGATTGGCGGTAAAGAACTTGATCAGCGACGTATAGAGCAGAATCAGGCTCGGGAGCACGAGACTGATCGCGATATAGAAGCCGCAGAGCAAATTCACCGGCCAATGCCAGGAGCCGAGTGGAATGGGCGTGATGTTTCCGGCCTTGCCCGTCGTCACCACCGACCGGCCGCCGCGGGCGAGGCGCCGTTGCAGCAGGATCGCGACCGCTGTAATGGCCGCGAGTGTGAGGCCGACCGCGGCCGCGAGGCCATAGGCCGTCGGCGGAAAGCGGCACAGCAAATAGATTTGCGTCGCAAGCACCGTAACTCGCCCGGGCACGCCGATCAGGACAGGAATACCGAACTGCTCGAGCGCCAGAACCAGGCACAGCAGGGCGCTGGACGCGAGCGCGTAGGCCAGCATGGGCAAGGTGACACGACGCAGCATTCGCCACGGCGACGCGCCGGCGGTGCGGGCGGCCTCCTCGTAGCTCGGATCCATCCCCATGATCGGCCCGCGCATGGTCAGGTAGACGAACGGCACCTGATGCAGGACCATGACGAAGATAATGCCGCCGGCGCTGTAGATATCGACCGAGATGGACTCGATGTTCAGGAGATCGCGCAGCACGTCGTTGATGAGGCCCCCGGGCGAGCCGATAACAATCCAGGCCATCGCGAGGATAAAGGACGGGAAATAGAAGCTCAGGGCCAGCAGCCCGGTCATGGCGTTGGGCCAGCGGAAGTCCGTGCGATGGATCACCAGTGCCAGCGCGGTGCCGATTACCATTGCCAGCAGGGTGCTCAGTCCCGCGACTTCAAGCGTCGTCAGCAATGTCTCGACGACACCTGGCGAGGCAAGGTTTGCCCAGTTCGCCAGCGTCCACTGTCCCGGCATTCCAGGCGATGCGTCGCGCAGACTGCCTACCAGCAAGGCCGCGAGCGGAACCAATGCGAGAAAAGCCACCAGCGCGAAGACGCCGACGTAGAGCGCGGCAAGAATGCCGCCATTTGGAGCCAACCGCGCCAGCGCGACAGAACAGGCGCGAACAGGCAATGTGCCCAGCGCGCGCCTGCCCTCGCCTCGATCCGAACGTGA
>JAQGKJ010000155.1 GCA_028290165.1 Bradyrhizobium sp.
ACGCCTGTCGACGAGCAGCAGTCCGATCAGCAGCGCCAGCAGCAGGATGGCGGTCCCGTAGATATCGGGAAACACCAGCCAGAAGACCAGCGCACCCAACACCGCGGCGGAAGCAACGAACCAGAGCAGCATCGCCGCCCCGATTCCGGCCATCACCAGAAGGAACGGCAGCAGCAGCAACACCAGGACCGCCACCGCCATTCCGAATATCAATTGCTCGAGGATCACTGCAGCCTCCGGCCTCGACAGGGTTCCGGTGCAAGCCCAGCAAGCTCACGACCATAACTGAATTCTCTATCGACGGAGAATGAGGCGACCGGCCCGCCGCGGCCTTGACGGACGTCAAATTCCGGCCAGGCTGCTAGTGGGCATGCAGGGCGCGCTCGCAGCGAACCTGATCGGCGGTGTAGGGCACCGCGTTCGGATCGAACGACTGCCAGCCCGACCTGCGGTAAAGGTCGCAGCGTTCCGGCAGGCACCGCGGACTGGTTCATGATCGCCTCGACGCGCGGCGATTCGGTCTGCGGCACCCGTGCCGCGACCAGCGAACCACCGCGGCGCACGCCCTCGACAAAAACCTGCGCGTCCTCCTCGCTGATGCCGGCGTTGGTCAGCGCACCGAGCAAGCCGCCGGCTACCCCGCCGAGGCGCAACTGCATTCTTATCTGGAAGCACAGAATTCTCTGGAAGAACAACTTTCTTTCTGACTGACGATCTCAGCCGCGGCCTTCGGCTCGCCTCAAATTGGCGGCACCAAGCGTCAAAGCTTGCTCCTCCTCGCGCGACATCTCCGGCTCGAAGGTTTTGATGACGCCGCCTTGTCCAACAATACTCGGCAATGACAGCGTGACGCCGAACCTTTCGTTGTAGCTGCCGATCGGCACGACCGCCCGCTCATCGCGAAGAACCATTTCCGCGATCCGCGCCGAAACGATGCCGATGCCGAACTGACTGGCGTCATTGCCTTCGATGATGGTGATATTGGCGTAGCGAACGTCCGCTTCGATCTGCTTGCAGACGCTCTCCAGCGCTTCACCACGCTCCGCGATCAGCTTGCTGACCGGCACACCCGCGATACGGGCGCTCGACCAAAGAAATACCTGCGAGACGCCGTGCTCGCCGATCACCTGGGCTTCCACCTGATTGGCATCGACATCAAAATGCTGTGCCAAATGCACACGGAAACGCAGGCTATCGAGGAAGGTGCCGGTACTCAGCACGCGATCATGCCCGGCGCTGGCGCGGGCCACATCGGCGAGCGGATCGGGAGGATCGGTGACGGCCAGGATCACGGCGTGAGGCGCCGCGCGCACGATTTTCGGAACGATGTCGCGATAGATTTCAGCGTTGGTCTCGAGGAGCCGCAACCTGCCTTTGGGGTCGCTGCGATCGGTGGCGCCACCGGTCTTCTCGTTGATCCCCGCGGTAATCATCACCAGCTCGGCATCTGCGAGCTCGTCGTAATCGCCATCGACAACGGTCGTCTTCGGACAAAGCGGCGTTCCGTAGCGAAGGTCGGTTGCCACCGCCTTCGCCCGCTTGCGCGTTCGGTCCACCATCACGATCGCTCGGGCACTGCCGCGCACGACGGCGGCGAGCGCACAGGCACTGCCGACCTTCCCCGCACCGACGATTCCAATTTTCATGATCCAACCTGCACTTGCCAGACTGTCCGTCGACCTGCCCGTCAAACCACGCGATCAGTGCATCACTGGCTGATCGCGTGGTCAATCCCGGCTCGAAGAGTTTTAGCGCCCGACAAGACGACGATGTTCGGCAAGCGGAAAACCCTTTTGAATTCTCACGGCAAATTCATCCAGACACATACCCCGGCGTGGCGTATGTCACAAAACTGAACCTCGCCGCTGGTGGATTCGACGAACCAGATCACGGGACGAAAGGCGCTGATACCGGTGGAACCCGTCACGGCGCGGACATCGTAGGCCTCGTTCAGCGAAGGCCTGCCGATATCGGTCGGGAGCCTGACACGGTCGTCGTACACACCCAGAACTGGTTGGGCGAAGCGTTGACCGCCGTCAATTCCCGGGTTCGCTGCCGCTAGACCGGTGTCAAAGTCTCGAGGCCGGCGTCGGACACCGCAGCTTTCCCACTGCGGACATCGGCGGTCGATTCATGCGGAATAACAGGCAATTGAAGCACTCGCGCGCGCTGCCCTTCCGACAACAGGTTCACGAGAACCGTCTTTCCGTCCGGAAACGACAGGGCATCGTGATGCTGATCCGGCCCACGCGGTTTGATCTCGCAAAATCGCGCAACGCTGAAGCCTGCGCTCTTGGTGAACAACCAATTGCGATTGTATTTGACCTCATGTTCGAAGGCGAGTTCGGTTCCGGGGAGCAGGCATACCGCGACACCCGGCGCGTCCTTGGCGGCAAAGCCCCGGGTAGCCGTGCCATAGAAACTGGTCGTTACAAGCGTCTCTCCAACCTTGGCCGGGCGGGATGCCGTGGCATGCAGGCTATAATCGCACATGGGTTTCTCCACTGGTTGCACATTCGAGAACCCGTATCGCGGAATGGCGAGCGATACGTTGACCGATGTCAGAACATCGATGGCAGGACATTCGTTCCATGGAATGGAGGTCCATGGCTCGATCAGATCATGCAGCCGGGCATGAAGCAGCGGATTGAAGTTCCGAGAGACCCCTTGACCGGCCAGACCATTGTCCTGCCGGCCCGGTTCGGTTCGGTGATCACGGCATCATCGGGAACGTCGACCCATTCGTTATCGATGCGGACACGGTAATGGCCGCTCCTGGATACCCAATCCGGGTCTGAAATGGTGAAACCATCGGCATCCGAACGGCATGGCCCCTTGCCGGACCTCAGGCTGTCAAACCATGCCCTGAGCGGAGAATTCGCGTAGCGGCCATCATCGCGGGCGTGGACCGCTCCAATAAACACCGGCACGAGAAAACCAACGGCGAGGTCGAGGACAGAGACGTTCATGACCACGCGGAAGCGGACGACCGGTTATTGCGCCTTGACGCCGTCGACATGCTCGCGGGTCCATGTCAGCAATTGAGGCAGCGACATGACCCCCGGCTTGCGCGCAAGCTCGCGGCCGTGGTGCACGAGCATCAGCGTCGGTATGGCCTGGATACCAAAGCGCTGCAGCAATTCCGGCGCCGCGTCGCTGTCCACCTTGACCAGCCGCACGTCGGGCTCGAGCTCGGTTGCGGCCTTTTCGAAGATCGGCGCCATCGCCCGGCATGGACCGCACCACGCCGCCCAGAAATCAACCAGCAGCGGAATGTCGCTGCGTGTTGCGTGCTTGTCGAAGCGGGCGACGCTGTCCAGCGCGACCGGCCGCCCTTCGAAGAGCGGCCGATGGCAGGATCCGCACTTGGCGCCCTCCCGCAGCCGTTCGCGCGGGGCACGGTTGACGGCGTCGCAATACGGGCAGACAATATGCAGGGCGCTCCCCATGTGCGCTCCAGTCGAGAATGAATGCTGCAAAGTGATGCGTCGCCCGCGGCGCCGCGTTGACCGCCGTCAATTTTTTGAAAACTCGCCTCTGGACGCCTCAGCAAAATCGTAGAATCGGTCCAAGTGCAGCGTCGGCCGGTCCGAAAGATCAAACATTGAAAGCTGTCAAGGCGCTGGCGGAATCACGACGCAAGAAGCAGCGCAACGGCTCTAGCCGCGCTCCTTTCGACCTGCCGGCCTGGACGCATCATCTCGCCAGGCAACCGGACCGGAACAACCCGTCGGCCGGAAGCGTTGCAGTTGCGCTTGCGGATGGGCGGCATAATGCAGCTTCGCATTGCCGCCACCGCCGCGCCGCAAT
The DNA here is from genome assembly GCA_028290165.1 of Bradyrhizobium sp. Next base: position 3,811 of record JAQGKJ010000155.1, read on the forward strand.
CGACTTTCAGGCTATGTGAAGCGAGCATTTTTTTGAAGCAACGGGCGACGCCGCCGGTCACGGTGCCTGCGTCAACGATCGGAGCGGAAAATGTCACGAACTGTTTCGGAACTTCTGGTCGGCGTCCTCGAGCAGATCGGCGTCAGACAGATTTTTGGATTGATAGGCGATTCTCTCAATCCGATCGCGGATGCGGTTCGGCGGAGCAAGATCGAATGGATTGGCGTCAGGCATGAAGAAGGCGCGGCGCTGGCCGCGGCCGGCCAGGCCAAACTCACCGGCCGGCTCGGTGTGTGCGCCGGCACCACCGGCCCCGGCAGCAATCATCTGGTCGCCGGCCTCTATGAAGCGAGCCGCGATCACGCACCGGTGCTGGCGCTGTCCGGCGACATGCCGCGCAAATTACACGGCACCGATTACATCCAGACCACCGAGCCGGATCTGCTGTTTCGCGACGTCTCGCTCTATACCGAAACCATTTCCTCCGCGGCGCAGGCGCCTGGCGTGATCCACCAGGCGATCGCGGCTGCCTATGCCGGCCCGGGCGTCGCGCATCTGACGCTGCCGCAGGACGTGATCGCCGCCAAAGCCGAAGGCACCGTCCCGAGCGTCGCCACCTTGAAGCCGCACAGCGAATTCTCCGCCAGCGAGAGCGACGTCGTCGAGATCGCGCGGCGCATCGAAAGCGCCGGCAGCGTGGTGATCATGTGCGGCGCCGGTTGCCGGGGCGCGGCCGATCTGTTGGGCGCGCTGTCCAATCGGCTCAAGGCGCCGCTCGTGCATTCGGTGCGTGGCAAGGAGTTGATGGCCTACGACGATCCGCGCTGGATGGGCGGCCTTGGCATGATCGGCACCAGGGCGGTCTACAACGCCGTGCAGCATTGCGAGCTGCTGCTGATGGTCGGCACCGATTATCCCTATTCCAATTTCCTGCCAACCAAAGGCAAGGTGATACAGATCGACGAACGCGCCCAGGTGCTGGGGCGGCGCACTCCTACGATGTTCGGCGTGGTCGGTTCGGCACGGCCGACATTGAAGTTGCTGCTCGACAAGGTCGAGGCGCGGACCGACACCAAATTCTGGGACAAGGTCACGCACGAACGAGCGAAGTGGGACGAAATGCTCACCAAGCAGGCTGACCTCAAGCGCAGCAACGATCGCATCCATCCGCAGGCGGTGGCGCGCGGCGTTAGCGATCTCGCCCGTCGCGATGCGATCTTCGTATTGGACACCGGACTGAACACGCTGTGGTCCGCGAACTGGATCCGGCAGACCGGATCGCAGCGCATCGTCGGCTCGTTCAACAACGCGGCGGTGGGAACGGCGCTCGGCCAGGCCAACGGCGTGCAGGCACTGGATCGTTCGCGCCAGGTGATCGTGCTCACCGGCGACGGCGGTTTCAACATGCTGATGGGCGAATTCATGACCGCGGTGCATCACAACCTGCCGGTCAAGGTCATCGTCTACAATAATTCCGCGCTCGGGCTGATCACGCTGGAGGCCGAAAGCATCGGCCTCGTGCCATTCCGCGAAGCCATTGAATTCCCCAATCCCGATTTTGCCGCGCTGGCGCGCGCCTGTGGCGGTCACGGGTTCATGGCGCGCAAGCCGGGCGACCTGATGGCCGCGATCAGCGAAGCGCTGGCCATCGATGGCCCGGCCATCGTGGATGCCGTCGTGGCCGCCGACGAGATGCCGAACATGCCCCATGTCGAACTGGAGCAAGTTGGGCATTTTGCCGTGGCCAAGATCAAGGAAGCCGTGCTCGCGGTCACCGGCGGGTGACGGATTTTACGACCTGGCGCTGATCGAAATGCCGGCTGGCACGGCTTGCTTCCGAACCTCCGCAGAGACCGGTCGCTGCTTATTATTCGATCGCTGCCGCTCAGGACCATAGCAGGCAAGAAACATCGACACGGCCTCCCGCACATGCTTGCGCAGCTCGGTGTCGGAAATCGCGGCCTGTGGTTGGCCGATCAGGCAATGCAAATGATGTTGAGCCACCACTGCGCCGAGTAAGAGCTTTGCGGCACGTAGCGGCTCCGGACAATGCAGTTGGCCCCGACCAGCCGCGGCGCGCAAATACTGCGTTAGTCGTTTAAGCGTTGCACCCGGTCCCTGGGCGTAGAAAATCGCTCCAAGTTTCGGCGCGCGTGGCGCCTCGGCAACTACGATGCGAAAGAGCGAAGCCGCGTCTTTCCTGGTCATCATGCGGATCAGGCTTAACCCCAGATCAAACAGCGCCACTTCCGGAACCTCGTCCCTTGCCAGCGCGCTTTCGGGGCCGGATATCCGCGCCGCCCGCCGTCCGACAACTTCCGCGAACAGCGCTTCCTTCGGCGCCGGCTCCGGGGTGTCTAGACTAGATCGGAGCGGAAGGCTATGTCGGATAGACCCACTGATACGGTGATTGCCAGGGCCGATACCACGCCGCGCCCCAGGGATGACCGGGGTCAGGAGCAGCCCCCGCCCCCGCGCGCCCCAACGACTCTGAGTCCGATCCCGCACGCTATGTTATCGCACTCGGCTTTTCGATTATGGGGTTCGCTCTTACCGGCAGCGAGCAGTTTCAATCCTGGCGCACTCAACGAATACAATGTCGGTTTCGACGCCTCTTGGGAGCTCGATCTCTGGGGCAAAGTTCGCAGACAGGTCGAAGCCGCCGACGCCCAGGTCGACTGGGCTGCCGATCAGCGCCGCGATGCGCTGGTATCAAGCCTCGCAGAGCTCGCGCGCGACTACATCCAGTTGCGCGGCGTCCAGACGCAGATCAAAATCGCAAACGACAATTTGAAGGTTGACCGCGATATCCTTCAGCTCGTGCAGGAACGCCAGCAACGCGGCCTGCAAAACGGCCTCGACGTCGAGAATGCCGCGGCGCAGGTCGAAAGCATTCGCGCACAGCTTCCGGTGGCAGAGAATGCCGAAGTGGCGGACTGGCATCTGCCCAATTTCGACCGTCTGCGCCCTCAATATCGACATCGTCTCGGCGAACTGCCGACAAATGGACGGACAACCGTATCGCCCTGTACAGCGTAAGGGGATTCACATGCGGTTTGAAATTGTCGCGGAAAAAGAAAGCGAAACTGTAAGAATGAAGAGAAACAGTTCGCTGATAGCGATTGCCAAGGCGCGGGTGTGGGCAAGCGAAGGTTGGAATGTCACCATCGTCGTCGATGAGCATGCACCGCGGTTAGTTGAACAATTATCTCCGTCGCTGGCTCCAGATACGCGGTGCGGCATCAATCGAAAGTCGCTGTAAAACCTCACAGCGCAATTCCCGACGAAGCACCGGAAAACGGAATGTCAAAAGCAGTCCGGGAATTGATTGAATCGGTTGAACGGCGGCTGCGATCTTGGCCTTCGAAACCCCGATGTCAGCCGCGATGACCGGAACGGTTGTCTTGCGGGCCGCGCGTACCGATTGATCCACGGCCCGGCGAATGGCGTTGCGCATTCCGCGTACGGACAATTGTTCTGCCCAAGCGGCGAGCTTGGACGTGTCGATTTGAATAGCGATCATTGGGATGAGCAAGTCCGGCGAAACGCGCGAGCAATATCAAGCTCGGATTGCGCTTGCTGGACTGCCGTATTTTGCAACGCGCCCTCAGCGGTCAGGGCGAGCTTCATGGCGGGTGAGTCCAGGCTCGGCAAGAGGCCAAGATAGTGAGCGCACTGCGCTTGGCGCAGCAATGTCCTTGCCCACGCCGTGATGGTGATTTCGACCATTGTTGATCCTTACATATGTTTAAGTTGTCACCGCACTGCGACGTATTATGTAACGCCTAGTAAGGAGCTGAGGATCATTCCAAGACCCGAACGCCTGTCACCAAAATTTTCAAAGGCAACTAAGCCCACGATAGGCGCAACTCGACAAGTTCAGAGCGATGGCCAAATTTTACTTGCATATCCGAAAAGGGCGATATCTCACCGAAGATACCGAGGGGGTGGACTTGCCCGACGTGGCCGCTGCGCGAGCGGAAGCTGTAGCGTCGGCCCGCGAGATTTTGGTGGAGTCAATTAGGTCCTCTAAACGGGAAACAGCGGATTGCTTTGTCATAACCGATGCGAACGGGCGCGAAGTAGCTACCGTTTGGCTCAGAGACGTGCTGCCCGACAATTTGTGTGAGGAAGAAGATATCCGTCCTCACTGATTGCCGTCTTCCCTGCCCCGCCCGCTTTGGCCGCGCGGCATGACGAGAAGAACATGCCGCGCGGCCAAAGCGGGAGACGGCCCGCTAAAACGCGCCCCGGGAGGGTCGGTCCTTCGTTTGCATTTCCTGTCGCACTGCGCGCCAGCGGGCGCTATCGTTGACTTCGCCCTGCTTGCCTAAGCCCCGCGTGTCAGTCCATGAATGACGACGATTTCCAGAACCGGATCAATAAAATCCACGAAGACCATGCCCGATTCATGGCGCTTATCGAGTCAATGCCACCTCCGACTGAAGGGCAGTTGTGGACTATCGAATAAGACGGCTGTTCTAATTTAATCCCCATCTCTCTTCTCCTAAGTCCGCCGCGTCACTTAGCAGCCTACAACCCGTTCGGCACGAGGTTGAGAGCTGGTGGACCGGGGACCGACGAGCAGACGCCAAGCATAAATTCGCCGATGTCGTCGTATCCGCGTTTTTCGACGGCATTGAAACCGAAAGTTTCGCATCTCGTCAGAAGCGAGATGCCATTATCGCCTTGCGCCAGACGAGACGAAAGAGCAGATCGCGCAGATCGCTACACTCGTTGCGATCTTGACCGGTCGTAAGAATGCAAGCCCGGAAGCTCAAGCGATTTTCGATCGAATGCTAGATATCTTCTTCATGCTGATGAAGCGACAGAGCTTGCGATATCAACTCCCGCCGGCCATGCGAAATCCCGGGCCCACTACTGTCGCGGTTCTTTGTCATGAGTTAGTTCACGCATATAAAGGCTGAAAATTTCGGCCGAATATCCCAGAGTAGCGAACCCCAACCTTATTGCGATGTGACCAAAACACTGCCTCCACAATCTACGACACACAAACAACAGAAATAAACGGTGGGATCATGCGTTTGTGCAGCTCCGTGAGACCTTAGCCGACCTTGCAGGCCGCGTCACGGTCGGGAAGGCTGTGCTCCCCATTGCGCAACCAAAGGCCGGTCTCGCGCCACCGCTGCGCAACGTCGGCGTCGAAATCGCTAAATTCGGCGGCACTGCCCACGTCAAGGCACCCGCGTTGCCTTCGACGCCATGGTATCAGCTTTCCCGCCGGTCTTAAGTCCAAGACGCGTTACGATCGTAACGAAGTTTTTCTGCAGTGACACCGAGCCGCAACACTG
>JAQGKJ010000174.1 GCA_028290165.1 Bradyrhizobium sp.
TCATCCGCCAATTTTCCGCCGAACGGCTTCAATTTCGAGCAGTGGAAGGACGACGAATTCGACGCTGCTCTCAAAACGATTGCGGAGGGCACCGATCCGAAACTGATCTCGGCTGCCTATCGCAAGGCTCATGAACGACTCGTCGACAACCCTCCCTGGCTTTATATCGTCCACGATCTCAACCCTCGCGCGATGAGCCCGAAGGTCAAGGGTTTTGTGTCGCCACAGTCCTGGTTCGTCGATCTGACCTTGGTCAGCGTGCAGTGAAACGAGGCAAAATTCAGCCCAGCCGCTTTTCCATGAAGATGCTGGTTGCGATGGCCCCTGGCCCCATCGTCGCGTAGTCGTCGAACGCCGCGCAGGGCCGAAAGCCGGCCTGCGCATAAAACCGCAAAGCTGCCGCTTGCCGCTCTCCCGTTTCCAGGCGCAAGACGACAAATCCGGCGACGCGAGCCTCGGTCTCGATCCGCGTCAACAGGGCTTGCGCCACGCCGTGTCCGCGCATCGTCTCGCACACATACATGCGCTTCACTTCGGCGAAATCATCAAACAGGGCCATCCCGCCGCAGCCAATGGCAACACCGTCCAGCCGCGCCAGGAAGAAGCGAATGTGCGGTTGGAACAGCGCCTCCAACGCCAGCCCGTGCCGCTGCTCGGGCAGGTATTCGGCCGCAAGCACCCGGTCGAGCTCGCCGATCAACAGGCGTACCTCATCGGTTGCCTTCGTTATCCGCTCGATGTCGACTGCAGCGCCCGTGCTCACCTGGTCAGACCCCCTCTCGGATGTAAGCGGTGCCTTAGCCGGCCTCGCTTCCCGCCGCCGGTGGTGCGCGCCGCTTGACCCGCTTGATGGTGCCGGAAAACGTAAACAGCGGACGCTCGGCGGATTTGAGCAGCCCGCGCAGAAAAATCATCGATCCTCCGGCCCGCATGATTTCGCCGGTCCCCTCGACCAGCTCGCCCTCGCGCGCGGCATCGAGAAATTCGCAGGCGAACGACACTGTCACCCCTGGACCCTGCAGCACGGGGGCGGCCATCGCAAACAGGCAATAATCCGCGAAGGCCATGAAGGCGCCGCCATGGACGTTCTTCATGCCGTTGAGATGCTTGTTCTCGACCCGGAAGGCGCAACGGATCCGGCCGTCATCCTCCATCCGGTGCCAGAACGGCCCGTTATGGGTCTCGAGACTGTCGCGGCTCCAGGTCCGCCAACCGGCGAATTCGCCGTCGGTGCCGACATGCAGATGGGGGCGGTTGAGGAATGCACTTTTGGTCAGGTCATCCACGCGATCGGGCCTTCATTTGAGATAGTTGAGCCCTTAAATCCGATCCACAGCGGATGTGCAAACGCCGTGCCGCCGCAAAGCTCTGGACATCAGGAAATCGCGCCATAAAAGGCCTTTTCCACCCCTGCCGATCTCCCTAATAAGAGACCTCAATCGCTTAAAGAGCCTCATGAACCAGCCGCAAATCACCCCCGAACTCGTCGCCAGCCATGGGCTGAAGCCGGACGAGTACGAGCGCATTTTAAAACTCATCGGCCGGGTGCCGAGTTTTACCGAACTTGGGATTTACTCGGCGATGTGGAACGAGCACTGCTCGTACAAATCCTCGAGGCTGCATCTCAAGGGGCTGCCGACCAAGGCACCGTGGGTGATCCAGGGGCCGGGCGAGAACGCCTGCGTGATCGACATCGGCGACGGCCAGGCGGTGGTGTTCAAGATGGAGAGCCACAACCATCCGAGCTATATCGAGCCTTATCAGGGCGCGACCACCGGCGTCGGCGGCATTTTGCGCGATGTGTTTACGATGGGCGCGCGGCCGATCGCCTGTCTGAACGCGCTGAGTTTCGGCGCGCCGGAGCATCCGAAGACCCGGCATCTGGTGTCGGGCGTGGTCGCCGGCGTCGGCGGCTACGGCAATTCGTTCGGCGTGCCCACGGTCGGCGGCCAAGTGCGTTTCCACACCCGCTATGACGGCAACATTCTTGTCAACGCGATGGCGGTCGGGCTCGCCGATACCGACAAGATTTTTTATGCGGCGGCGTCTGGCGTCAACATGCCGATCGTCTATTTGGGCTCCAAGACCGGCCGCGACGGCATTCACGGCGCCTCGATGGCGTCGGCCGAATTCGACGACGACTCCGCTGAAAAACGTCCGACCGTGCAGGTCGGCGATCCCTTCGCGGAAAAACTGCTGCTGGAAGCCTGCCTCGAGATCATGGAAGCCGATTGCGTGATCGCGATCCAGGACATGGGCGCGGCGGGTCTCACTTGCTCGGCGGTCGAGATGGGCGCCAAGGGCGATCTCGGCGTCGATCTTGATCTCGATGCGGTGCCGACCCGCGAGACCGGCATGAGCGCCTACGAGATGATGCTGTCGGAAAGCCAGGAGCGCATGCTCATGGTGCTCAAGCCCGAGAAAGAGAAAGAGGCCGAGGCGATCTTCCGCAAATGGGGGCTCGATTTCGCCGTGGTCGGCTACACCACGCCGAGCAGGCGTTTTGTCGTCAAGCATGGCGGCGATGTGATGGCGGACCTGCCGATCAAGGAATTGGGCGACGAAGCGCCGCTCTACGACCGGCCGCATGTGCCGTCGCCGCCCTTGCCCGTGATTCATGCGCGCGACGTAACACCGCCGATCGGAATCATGCCGGCGCTGGAAAAATTGATCGCGACGCCCGAGCTGTGTTCAAAACGCTGGGTGTGGGAGCAATTCGATCACGTCATTCTGGGCAATACCGTGCAGCGGCCCGGCGGCGATGCCGCCGTGGTGCGCGTGCAGGACGGACCCAAAGGGCTCGCGCTCACGGTGGATGTGACGCCGAGCTATTGCGAGGCCGATCCCTACCAGGTCGGCATGCCGGCGGTGGCGGAAGCCTGGCGCAAAATCACCGCGGTCGGCGGCCGGCCGCTGGCGATCACCGACAATCTCAATTTCGGCAATCCGGAGCGGCCCGAAATCATGGGCCAGTTCGTCGGCTGCC
>JAQGKJ010000191.1 GCA_028290165.1 Bradyrhizobium sp.
AACAAGGTCAGATGCATGCGCTCATGCCGGCCGTTCTGCTGCGGCTTGCCGGGTGCGATCCGTTCCGGCACGACGCCCGCCTTGATCAGCATGACCGACAGCTTCGACAACCCGCCGGCGCCGCGCGAGGCAAACGGCGATCCGTTGTCGGAGCGCATGTAATGCGGCAGGCCGAACTCGCGGAACGCCGCATCCAGGACCGGCCAGACATGATCGGTGTTGGTGCGCGCCAGCGCCTGGCAGCGCAGCAGATAGCGGCTGTGCGCATCGGTGACGGTCAGCGGTTCGCAGCGTCTGCCGTCGCCGGTCAGGAACCAGCCCTTGAAGTCGATGCACCACACATCATTGGCGGCTCCGCAATGCGCAAAGGGGGCGCTCGAGGGCGGGCTGCGACGGCGCAGCTTCCGCCTTACCGTCAATCCTTCGCGGTCGAACAATGCTCCGATTGTGCTCGCTGACGGCCAATCCCTGGTGGGCGCTCGGCGCTCAAGAAAGGCCCGTACCTTCAGCGGCCCCCAGCTCGGATGCGCCCGGCGCACCGCCAGGCACCGTTCGGCGAGCTCGGCGGTTATCGCCTGGGGATGATGCAGAGGCGCCCGAGAGCGATCGAGCAAGCCATCAACACCCGCTTCCTCAAAACGTGCAAGCCATTTGTATCCGACCCTACGGCTCACGCCGAACTCCCGGCATATCACTGCAACGACTCTTTCCGCTTCTCAGCCGCAATCACAAAGCGCATTCGCTCATCCACGGCACAGGTCTCCGTCCATCCCATCGGCAAGGTCCTCCTCGCCGATCAGTTGACCTGTTACCTATGTCGCCAGTCTATTCTGTTACCTATGTAGCCGGTTAGGACCCTTCTTAACCTCGCCCCGCTTGCGGGGAGAGGTCGGATCGCCCTTGCGATCCGGGTGAGGGAGTACCGCGTTCAATTCAACCCCGCATCCGCGGATAGAAGCCCCTCACCCCAACCCTCTCCCCGCAAGAGCGGGCCGAGGGAGCAGTAAGAGCCAACCTTGCTTCCTGAAATATTCGACCAACAGCAGCGCGCAATACGAAATGGCGTCGCGGCCTGTAGCGCGCTAAACAACGCAAATCTCCCGCCCACGAGTCCCCCATGCCCCATCTCACTTCCCTGCTCGGTTTTGCGCTGGTCTCGCTCGGCATGGTGCTGACACCGGGGCCGAACATGATCTATTTGATCTCGCGCTCGATCACGCAAGGCGCCGCGGCGGGCATCGTTTCGCTCGGCGGCGTCGCACTCGGCTTTGTGTTCTACATGCTGTGCGCAGCATTCGGCATCACCGCGCTATTGTTAGCGGTTCCTTTCGCCTATGACGCGCTGCGGCTCGCCGGCGCGGCCTATCTGTTGTGGCTGGCATGGCAGGCGTTGAAGCCGAACGGCCGCTCGCCGTTTCAGGTCAGGAAGCTCAGGGTCGACGGGCCGCGCAAATTGTTCGCGATGGGCTTTGTCACCAATTTGCTGAACCCGAAGATCGCGATGCTGTATCTGGCGCTGTTGCCGCAATTCATCGATCCCGCGATAGGGAGCGTCCTGACGCAATCGCTGGCGCTTGGATCGATTCAGATCCTGATCAGCGTCAGCGTCAACGCCATGATCGCGCTGGCCGCGGGCTCGATCGCGCTGTTTCTCGGCACAAGGCCGAGCTGGCTATTGGTGCAGCGCTGGCTGATGGGCACCGTGCTCGCCGGCCTTGCACTGCGGATGGCGTTCGAGGCCAAGCGGGCGTGAGGGCGCGGCTTACTTACCTCTCCCACTTGCGGGGGAGGTCGCCGCGCTCGTTAGAGCGCGGCGGGTGGGGGCTTCTATCCGCATCATCGTTCTCGTTGGGCACCCCCACCCCGGCCCTCCCCCGCAAGCGCGGGAGAGGGTGCAGGACCAGCACTAATCCAGCTTCGCTTCCATGCCGCGCTTGACGGCAGGCCGCGCCATCAGCGCGTTGTACCAGCGCTCGACATGGGGGAAATCCTTGAGCTCGACCTTGTGGCGCGGATGCCGCCACGCCCAGCCGAGGATCGCAAAGTCGGCGACCGACAGCGGGCCTGCGACGAACTCGCGGTCAGCCAAACGGCGGTCGAGCACGCCGTAGAGCCGGCGCGTCTCCGTCATGAAGCGCTTCAGGCCGTAGCCGCGGTCCTGCTCGTTTTCCAGCGCGATGAAGTGATGCACCTGGCCCGGCATCGGGCCAAAGCCGCCCATCTGCCACATCAGCCATTCATAGACCGGGATGCGCTCGACCAGCGGCTTGGGCAGGAATTTTCCGGTCTTCTCGCCGAGATAGAGCAGGATCGCGCCGGATTCGAACACGCTGACGCGCTTGCCACCGGGGCCGTCGGGATCGACGATCGCGGGGATCTTGTTGTTGGGGCTGATGGCGCTGAAATCCGGCGCCATCTGCTCGCCCTTGCTGATGTTGATCGGGATGACCTTGTAAGCCAGCCCCATTTCCTCCAGCGCGACGCTGATCTTGCGGCCGTTCGGCGTGTTCCAGGTGTGCAGTTCGATGGTCATTTTTGTTTTCCCCGCGAAAGGGGTATCCAGTAACCCGGAAGTCAGCGGCCTTACAACCGACCTTTCCGCGGGTCGCCCCCGCACACGGGACGACGATGATGTTGACGGCGCCAATCGGCTCTGGAATGTGCTCCCGCCCGCCGATAGATTGCCCCGCCCGACCACGCGAGAACAACGCCGTGTCCAAATCAGCCTCCCGCGCCCGTCTCGCCGAGATCATCCGCAGGCGCTCGTTCGGCCGCGGCGAGATCACGCTGGCTTCAGGCCGCAGAAGCTATTTCTATTTCAATCTGAAGCCGACCATGCTCGATCCCGAGGGCGCCGCGCTGCTTGCGGAACTGACCTTCGAGGCGCTGAAGGACGACAACCTCGATTATGTCGGCGGGCTGGAAATGGGCGCGGTGCCGCTCGCCGGCGCGATCGCGCAGCTGTCCTGGCTCAAGGGCCATCCGATCGCGGCCTTCTTCGTGCGCAAGAAACCGAAGGAGCATGGCGCAAGGCTCGCGGTCGAGGGCCTGGCCAAGGGCGAGAGTCTGCAAGGCAAGCGCGTGGTCATCGTCGAGGACGTCACCACCTCCGGCGGCTCGGCGCTGAAGGCGGTGGAAGCGGTGCGCGAGGCCGGCGCCGAGGTCGTTCTGGTCTTCACCATGGTGGACCGCGACGAGGGCGCCACTGAGACCTTTGCGCAAGCCGGGATTCCGTTTCGCTCGCTCTACAAGGCCGGCGAATTTTTGAAGGGGTGAGTGCGACGCTGCAACGTGCGGCTCTCGAGTCCGCGCATCGTCCCCTCCGCCGTCATGCCCGGCCTTGTGCCGGGCATCCACGTCTTTCTTGCGGAGTTGAAGCGAAGACGTGGATGGCCGGGTCAAGCCCGGCCATGACGAGAGAAATACTTCACCCCTCCACCCCGCGGTCACCGCTCGTTTACCATCGCGCACTAAGGTGAAACCGGCTGGGGCGCGCTTCGCCTTGAGCGGTTTTGTTGCGTCGGGTGGAGTAAGCGTTGCGTACAGAGTTGCCTTTTTCGCGCATGCGGCGCCGCATGACGTCTGTTGCCGCCGCAGTGCTCGTCAGCACTGTTGCGCTGGCGCCGCGCATGGCATCCGCCGAAGGCCTGTTCGATTTTTTCTTCGGCGGCGTTCAGAAGCAGCACCAGCGTCAGGCCCCTCCGCAAGCGAGTTTCTTCGCCGATCCGCTCGGCGTCAGCCAGCCGGCCGCGCCGCCGCCGCGCGCAGTTGCCTCCGGCGGCTCCGGCCCTGCGTTCTGCGTGCGCAGCTGCGACGGCCGCTATTTCCCGCTGGCGCGCGGCAATGCGACGCCGGTGCAGATGTGCCAGGCGTTTTGCCCGGCCAGCTCGACAAAAGTGTTCTTCGGCAGCACCATCGATGGCGCGTCGTCGGCGACCGGCGAACGCTACGCGGACTCTGAGAACGCCTACGGCTTTCGCAAGGCGCTGCGCGCCGACTGCACCTGCAACGGCCGCGACCCCGCAGGTCTGGCCCCGGTCGATCTCACGCTCGACAGCTCGCTGCGTGCGGGCGACGTGATTGCCACCACTAGCGGGCTGGTGGCGTATTCCGGCATCAAGCTCGGCGCCAACCAGACCCCGGAATTCACGCCGGTGGCTTCCTATCCCGGCCTCACCGCCGAAGTCCGCGCGCGGCTCGGCGAAATGAAGGTGGCGCCGGTCGCCGCCGAAATGATCGCCAACGACGCGCCGCCGCCCGATCTGGCGCTGCCCGCAACCTCGGTGCCGAAGACGGTTTCGCCCATGGCCAAGCGCGCGGAAGTGAATTAAGGCCACTCTTGGATCGTCATGCCCGGGCTTGTCCCGGGCATCCACGTCCTGACGGTGCAGCAGCAAGAAAGACGTGGATGGCCGGGTCATAGGCGAGCGGTAGCGACGCCGTCCTGCAGACGGCTACGCCCGGCCATGACGAGTCGATCGAACACTCATCGCCCAACGATGACGCCGATCACGTTCGGCGCCGAGAGATATTTTTCCTCGATCGCCGCACGCGCGGCGGCGCGGTTTTCCGGCGTCAGCAGGCCGCGCTTTTCGGCCAGGATCATCCAGCAATAGCCCCACCAGTCGGTCAGCATGCCGTGATCGTCGATGAGGTCGTAGCCCTGCTCGGCGGCGAAGATCCGCGCATGGGCTTCATCGAGCGAATCAAGCCAGGCGTGATCCTCGCCGGAAAACAGATCGTCGCTGAAATCGTCGGTGGTATAGCCCCACACCGACAGGCAGACCGCATTGAATTCGCGGTCGATGGTG
>JAQGKJ010000195.1 GCA_028290165.1 Bradyrhizobium sp.
CCTTGCGAACCGCGCGCGGCTGCACCCGCAGGCCGAACGCGACGTTTTCGAACACCGTCATGTGTCGGAACAGTGCGTAATGCTGGAACACGAATCCGACATGGCGCTCGCTGGCGCGATGCGCCAGCGCGTTTTCGCCGTCGAACGAGACCTCGCCGGCGTCAGGCCAATCCAGCCCGGCGATGATCCGCAACAGCGTGGTCTTGCCCGAGCCCGACGGCCCGAGCAGCGCCAGCAATTCGCCGTCGGCGACCTTCAGATCGACGTTATCGAGCGCGGCGAACGCGCCGAACTTCTTCACTATATTCTTGACTTCAATCGCCACGCGGCTGTTGCCCTTCGTCCAGATGACGTTCGAGAATGGTTTTCGCCACCAGCGTGATCAGTGCCAGCATTGCCAGCAGAGAGGCGATCGCGAACGACGACACGAACTGGTATTCATTGTAGAGAATTTCAACCAATAGCGGCATGGTGTTGGTCTCGCCGCGAATATGCCCCGAGACCACCGACACCGCGCCGAATTCACCCATCGCGCGCGCATTGCACAGCAATACTCCGTAAAGCACACCCCATTTGATATTGGGCAAAGTGACGCGGAAGAAGGTTTGCACGCCCGATGCGCCGAGCGAGATCGCAGCCTCTTCCTCCTGCGTGCCCTGTTCCTGCATCAGCGGAATCAGCGCGCGCGCGACGAACGGAAACGTCACGAAAATCGTCGCCAGCGCAATGCCCGGAACCGCGAACAGCACATGGACGTTATGGCTTTGCAGCCACGGCCCCCAATAACCCTGAGCACCGAACAGCAGCACGAACACGAGGCCCGAGATCACCGGACTGACCGAGAACGGCAGATCGATCAGCGAGATCAGGAAGGTCTTGCCGCGAAAGTCAAATTTTGCAATTGCCCAGGCCGCAACCACACCGAACACCAGATTGAGGCTGACGGAAATTGTCGCGACACCCAGCGTCAGGCGGATCGCCGACCGCGCTTCCGGATCCGACAGCGCCGAAAAATAGGCGCCAACTCCCTTGGAGAAGGCCTGCGCAAACACCACGACGAGCGGCAGCACCACGAATACGGTGAGGAAGATGACGGCAATCGCGATGATGACGATGCGAATAGGCCGGGGCTCGGTGCGCAGATCGTCCCGCGCCGAACTCAGGGAAAACCGAGACTGGTTCATCTGCGTCAGCCTCTAATGCGCGGGGATGCGAGTTTGCGCCCAGCGCTGGATCCGATTGACCCCGAAGATGATCAGGAACGACGCCACCAGCATGACGACGGCGATTGCGGTCGCGTCCGCGTAGCGAAATTCCGAGAGCCGGATCACGATCAACAGCGGTGCGATCTCCGACACATTGGGCAGATTGCCGGCAATGAAGATGACCGAGCCGTACTCGCCGACGGCGCGCGCGAACGCCAGCGCAAATCCGGTCAACAGCGCCGGGATCAAGCTCGGCAGGATTACCCGGAAGACGGTGTGCCAGCGATTGGCGCCGAGGCTGGCGGCGGCTTCCTCGATCTCGACATCAAGGTCGATCAGCACCGGCTGAACCGTCCGAACCACGAAGGGAATGCCGATGAAAATCATCGCAACCAAAATTCCGACCGGCGTGAACGCCACCTTGATGCCGAGTTCGGCAAGCGGCGCGCCGAGCCAGCCTTTTTGCGCAAACAACGAGGTCAGTGCAACGCCAGCCACCGCCGTGGGCAGCGCAAACGGAATATCGACGATGGCGTCGAACAGCCGCCGGCCGGGAAAGCGGTATCGCACCAGCGCCCAGACGATGATCATTCCAATAACGAGATTGACCAACGCGGCGGCAAAGGCGAGGCCGAACGAAATCTTCAGGGCATTGAGGGTACGGCGGCTGGTCAGAATGCCCCAGAACTGGTCGGGGCTCAGTTCGAACGTCTTGAGGAACAGGCCGGCGAGTGGAATCAGGATGATGACCGAGAGCCACGTCAGCGTCAGTCCCATGGTGAGACCAAAGCCCGGCAAGGTGCTGCGTCGTCCCGGCCCGCCGTTCACAATGCCCCCTGCTTCCGGATCGCCGGATCAGTTCTTGTAAATCCGGTCGAAAACGCCGCCTTCGCTGAAGTGTTCCTTCTGCGCCCTGGCCCAGCCGCCGAAAACGTCGTCGATCGTAAATAATTCGACCTTCGCGAACGAGTTTTCGTATTCCTTCGCGATTTCCGGATCGCGCGGACGATAGGAATTGCGTGCGGCAATTTCCTGACCTTCCCTGGTATACCAGTATCGCAGGTAAGCTTCGGCAACCGCCCGGGTGCCCTTCTTGTCGGCGACCGTGTCGACGACGGACAGCGGGGGCTCTGCGAGGATCGACAGCGGCGGCGATACAATTTCGAACTTGTCCTTGCCGAATTCGCGCTGCGCGAGAAAAGCCTCGTTTTCCCAGGCCAGCAGCACGTCGCCGACGCCGCGCTCGACGAAAGTCACGGTTGAGCCGCGCGCACCGGTATCCAGCACCGGCACGTTCTTGTAGAGATCGCCGACGAATTGCTTTGCCTTGTCATTGGAGCCGAATTTCTTCAGCGCGAAGCCCCATGCGGCCAGGTAATTCCAGCGCGCGCCGCCTGAGGTCTTGGGATTCGGCGTGATGACGCTGACGCCGGATTTAATCAAATCGTCCCAATCCCTGATGCCCTTGGGGTTACCCTTGCGTACCAGGAACACGATGGTCGACGTATAGGGCGAGGCGTTGAGCGGCAGACGCTTCTGCCAGTCCGCCGGGATCAAGCTCTTGGCCGCGATGGCGTCGACGTCGTAGGCGAGCGCGAGCGTGACCACATCGGCCTGCAGGCCGTCGATCACGGCGCGCGCCAGCGAGCCGGAGCCGCCAAGCGATTGCTTGATCTCGACGCTCTTGCCGGTTTCCTTTTGATAGGCGGATGCGAAGGCCTTGTTGAAATCAACATAGAGTTCGCGCGTCGGGTCGTACGATACGTTGAGCAGCGTCACGTCGGCGGCGAACGCCGAACTTGCCCACAGCAGCCCCGCGACAACAATCGAAAGACGACGGACCATCTCAATCTCCATTCCCACCGACGACAGCATTGTCATCGCAAGCACGCTGGACATAACTCCGATTGATGCGGCTCCAAGTCAACGAAACCGCATTTCATTATTTGCGGCGTTGCAGCGTCATTGTCCTATGAAGTCTTCACTGTATGGATGCCGCATTCGGTCTTTGGCCTGCCGCGCCAGCGGCCGCCGCGCGCGTCTTCGTCGGGCGAGGTCCGGCTGGTGCAGGGCATGCAGCCGACGGACAGGAAGCCCTTTGCCGTCAGCGGATGCGGCGCCAGGTTGGCGCCCTTGAAGATCGCCTCGATCGCTTCGCGCGTGACGTTTGCGAATGGATTGAATTTCAGCCTTGTGCCGTCATCCTCGACTACCGCGATGTCGGCGCGCAGGCCGCCCTGAAACCGCTTGCGCCCGTTGATCCAGGCGCTGAACGGCGCCAGCGCCCGCTTCAGCGGCTCGACCTTGCGGATCCGGCAGCAGGCGTCGGGATCGGAGAACCACAATTCGCGATCGGGATCCTCGCGCGACAACGTCTCTTCCGCGGGTTTGATCGAACGCACGTCGCGCAAGCCGAGCCTCTCAATCAACGTGTCGCGATAGGCGAGCGTCTCCTCGAACAACCATCCGGTATCGAGAAAGATCACCGGGATCGCCGGATCGACATCCGCCACCACCTTGAGCAAGGCGGCCGATTCGGTGCCGAAAGAGGATACCACCGCGAGCTGCTCGCGGCCGACGATCTGCAGGGCCGTTGCGATGATCTGCGCCGGCGACGCGTTACGAAGCGCGCGATCGAGCGCGTCGGCGGACGGCAAATTGCTTGCCGTCGGCTCCGGTAACACCTGATGCGCAAGCGCACTCATTAGCTGGCACTCTCGGAATGGCGCAGCATCATCCGCCGATGCAGCGCCGTCATGCGGCCATCGCCGGTCGGCTGATAGAACACCGAGTAACGCTTCACCGTATTAGCAAACGCCTTCGCATCGCTTTCCTTCTTCACCTCGAACGCGTCGAATCCGGCGCGCAGCATGAACAGGAACTGGTCGCGCAGCACCTGGCCGGTGGCGCGCAATTCGCCGGGGTAACTGTAGCGTTCCTTCAGCAGGCGTGCCTGGCTGTAGGCGCGGCCATCGCGGAAGGTAGGAAATACCAGGGCAACCACCGCAAGCCGGTCGAGATAGGGCACGAGATCGTCGACGTCGCGATTGTTCGGCCAGATCACGCCGGTTCCTCCGGTACGGCTCGACAGCGCCTCCGGATCCTCGAGAAATCGCGCCGCCGAAATCAGAATCGCGCCATCGGCCGGAATCGGAGCATCGTCGGCGACGTGCGCCAACGTGTCGTCCGATATTTTCCCGTTCTTAACGAGTGGCATAAACCCGCTCCCTGAAAGGTTCGACGCCAAGCCGCGTCACCGTGTCGACGAAAAGTTCATCGGGGCGTGCGCGCAACGCAAGATAGGCTTCGACAATATCCTCGATCACGTCGCCGACTTCACCATAGGGAACTGCAGGCCCGATCAAGGTGCCGACCTCCGCGTTTTCGTCGGCGCGTCCGCCGATCGTGATCTGATAGAATTCCTCGCCGTTCTTCTCGACGCCGAGAATTCCGATGTGGCCGACATGGTGATGGCCGCAGGCATTGATGCAGCCGGAGATATTGATGTGCAGCCGCCCGATCAGGTTGGCGGTGTCGTGATTGGCGAACCGCCGCGTCAGTTCCTGTGCGATCGGGATCGAGCGCGCATTGGCAAGCGAGCAGTAATCCAGTCCCGGGCAGGCGATGATGTCGGTAATCAGATTGACGTTCGGGGTCGCGAGACCGATCTTGTCGAGCGCCTTCCACAGCACCGGCAGATCGCGCCTGGCGACATGGGGCAGCGCCAGATTCTGCTCGTGACCGACGCGAATTTCGCCGAACGAATATTTGTCGGCGAGATCGGCGAGCGCATCCATCTGATCGGCGGTGGCGTCGCCCGGCGGCCCGCCGATCGGCTTCAACGACAGCGTCACGATCGCATAGCCGGACACCTGGTGCGGCGCGACCGAATTCTTGCGCCAGGCCTCGAAATGCGGATCGTGCGCCGCCTTCTTCAATTCCTCCGGCATATGCGGCAGTTTTTCGTAGGCCGGATAGCTGAAGCGGGATCGGATGTCCTCGATCATAGCGTCGTCCAGCGTCAGCGCGGTGTCGGTGGCGCGCATCTGCTGCCACTCCTCCTCGACTTCCTGCGCGAACTTCTCGATGCCGAGCTCGTGCACCAGTATCTTGATGCGGGCCTTGTAGATATTGTCGCGGCGGCCGTACTGATTGTACACGCGCAGGATCGCCTCGACATAGCTCAAGAGATCGCGGCCGGGCACGAATTGTTTTATGGTTTTGCCGATGAACGGGGTGCGGCCGAGCCCGCCGCCGACCAGCACCTCGAACCCGGTCTCGCCGTCCGCGTTCTTGTGCAGGCGCAGGCCGATGTCGTGCACCTTGATTGCCGCGCGGTCGTGCGCGGAGGCGGTGATCGCGAATTTGAACTTGCGCGGCAGGAACGAGAATTCCGGATGCAGCGTGGTGTATTGCCGTATCAACTCGGACCAGATTCGGGGATCCTCGATCTCGCCGGGCGCGACACCGGCCCATTGATCCGAGGTGACGTTGCGCGTGTTGTTACCCGAGGTCTGCATGGCGTGAATGCCGACCTCGGCGAGATCGGCCAGCGCATCCGGCAACTCGGCGAGCTTGATCCAGTTGAACTGGATGTTCTGCCGGGTGGTGAAATGTCCGTAACCGCGATCATAGCGCCGCGCAACATGCGCAAGCTGCCGCAATTGCTTCGACGACAGCGTGCCGTAGGGGATCGCCACGCGAAACATGTAAGCGTGCAGCTGCAGATAGACGCCGTTCTGCAGCCGCAGCATCTTGAATTCATCTTCGGTGAGCTCGCCGGACAGCCGGCGTTTCACCTGATCGCGAAATTCCGAAACGCGTTCGTTGATCAGCGTGCGGTCGAGTTCGTAGTATGCGTACATGGTGGAGTGGCCTTATGCCGGAACCGGAAGCTCGATGGTGACGCCCTGGAGCCGGATATGTTCGCGCAGATTGCCCGGCTTGATTTTGCCGGAGTTCTTGATTTCGACCGGCGCGATATAGGCGCCGATCGCGCCGACGTCGTCGGCGACCGACTCGGTGAGCAGCGCGCGGGCTTCGTCGGTGGTGCGAACGATCGCGGCATCCGACAGCTCTGACGACCAGCCGTGCTGCGAGGTGCGATAGATCACGACACCGTCCCAGGTGCGGTTGGCGGTCACCACCGACGGGCCGGTGATCCTGATTTTCTTCTGTTCAAGCGGGGAGGTCATTCGGCAGCATCCAATAGTTGTGAGATCACTTGGTTGAGGGTGGATTGGCGCCACGGCGCGGAGTGCGCGACCACGTCGCCGATGATGAGAATGGCGGGACCGCCGTCGATCTTTTCGACCAGCGCCGGAAGCTCTTCCAGCGTCCCGACCGCGGCTTGCGCATCCGGCCGCGTCACCCGCGCGAAAACGCCGACCGGGGTTTGCGGCGAGCGGCCTGCGGCCAACAGGCCGGCGCGTACCGATGGCGCGGCGGTCATTCCCATATAGACCACCACCGTCATCTTCTCGTCGGTCAACGTCGACCAGTCGACGGTTTCGGCGTCCTTGGCTTTGTGCGCGGTGAGGAAGGTGATGCGCAGCGCCTCGTGACGGAAGGTCAGCGGCACTTCGAATTGCGCGGCGGCGCCGTGGCCAGCGGTAATTCCGGGAATGATCGAATAGGCAACGCCGGCCTGCCGCAGCGCTTCGACTTCCTCGCCGCCGCGGCCGAACACAAAGCCATCGCCGCCCTTGAGCCGCACCGCGCGCTGGCCCGATTTGGCCGCCTCTATCATTAATTTGTTGATCGCGTCCTGGCCGATGCCGGGCTTGCCGACGCGGCGCCCCACCGGAATGCGCGCCGCATCGCGGCGGGCGCGGTCGAGAATCTCCGGGGAAATCAGTTCGTCGTAGAAGACAACATCGGCATCCTGCAGCGCCCGCAGCGCCTTGACGGTGAGCAGATCCGGATCGCCCGGACCAGCGCCGACCAGCGTCACATTGCCCTCGGCCCGTCCCGACACCAGCGCGCCGGTAAAGGCGGACGGATCGCAGATCACTTTCAGCGCAGCTTCGGCTTCGTCCTTGCGGCCGGCGAGAACCAGCGCGCCGATCGGGCCATCGACCACGTGCTCCCAGAAACGGCGCCGCAGCGGAAATTCGGGGATGCGAGCATGGATCGTCTTGCGCCAGCGGCCGATGAAGCTGGCAAGATCGCCGATGCGCGCGGGCAGAACCGCTTCGATGCGCTCGCGCACGCGGCGCGCCACCACCGGCGATGATCCGCCGGTGCCGACGGCAACGACGACGTCGCCGCGATCGACGATGGCGGGAAAAATGAAAGTCGAATGTACGAGGTCGTCCATCACATTCACAGGCAGACCGACCGCCTTCGCCCGCGCCGACATCGCAGGCCCGATGTCGCCCGCGCCCGCACAGAGGATCGCTATGACGCCAGTGAGATCGGCAACGAGCGGATCGCCATCGGCGCATTCGATCCGCGCCGCCTCAGTGGCGGAGAGTCCGCTCAGATCATGATCGCCGTCCGTGGCGTACCAGCGGACCCGCGCGCCTGCGGCCGCCAGCAGCCGTAATTTCGCCCGCGCCAGATCGCCGGCTCCAGCCAGGAGCACGGGACCAGTCTGCAGATCGAGAAATACCGGCAGGAATCGCATGCGACACTCGCTTCCCCAACTTGCGGGGTTGACTGGAATTATTTTCTATATATGTCTCGTCCAATGCCCGCAAAGAGAAAATTATTTCTTCTCTATTGCAGTGCAACTATAGAATTTTCGCCCCCGCACGCCAAGGCTCAGAGATGCATCTTCTCGACAACGACCAGGGAAAAGACCGGGTGCTTTGGACTGACTCAACCGGGGTGTCCGCGGCCCGAAAAATTTCCGCCGATGCGCGTTCGCTTGAGCCCACCATGGATCACCTCGACGCACTGGAAGCACAGAGCATCTACATTTTCCGGGAAGCCTTCGCGCGGCTGAAGAAGCTGGCGCTGCTGTGGTCGTTGGGCAAGGATTCCAACGTCATGATCTGGCTGGCGCGCAAGGCGTTCTTCGGCCACGTGCCGTTCCCGGCGTTGCATGTCGACACCGGAAAGAAATTTCCGGAGATGTATGCGTTCCGCGATCGCTACGGCAAGGAATGGGAGCTCGATCTCAGGATCGAACCCTGCCCGCCGCTGGAAACCATCGATCCGACTCTGCCGCCGGCCGCGCGATCCGCCGCGCGCAAGACCGAGGGATTGAAACTCGCGCTCGCCAAGTACGGTTTTGATGGATTGATCGCCGGCATCCGCCGCGATGAAGAAGCAACCCGCGCCAAGGAGCGGGTATTCTCGCCGCGCGGCACCGAAGGCGGATGGGACGTACGCGATCAGCCGCCGGAATTCTGGGACCAGTTCAACGCCTCGCCGCCGCCGGGCGCTCATCTGCGTATCCATCCGATCCTGCATTGGACCGAG
>JAQGKJ010000228.1 GCA_028290165.1 Bradyrhizobium sp.
GAGGATTGAGAAATTTCGAAAACCCGACCGAATTATATTGCTCCTTGAAAAATATCGCGCTTAGATTGATCGCGAGGGCTGGGTCACTTGGAGAGGAGGCCACAGTGGATCCCAGAGGAGCCGTCTATCAGCCAGAGCTCATCGAGTTGATGAAATCGGTGCTCGAAGAGGCCACGGCAATGCTTCCTGAAGCGAAACGCACGTCGGCGATTAAGGCTGAAATTGCCTCGCAGATTCTCGCAAGCGCGGCGCGAGGCGAGCGAAATCCCTTGGCGCTGAGGACCGCGGCTCTTTCGGGGCTCGTGGAATCGACGCACTATTCTCATGATATCTCGCCGGCACGGCGCGCCGTCTGAGGCGTGCCGTGGCGCGCTCTGCTCTCACTTTGCACCCAACAGGCTTCTGCATGGTCGCGCGAGTTGAGCCGCCCGCTCCTGCAGGGGTGGCGGCGCCTTGCCGTTGGTGGCGATGTAGGTAAGCTCGTCTGCCGTAACCGACGCCGCGGTCGCCTCGGAGACACAACCGCAATAGACCGAAACTTCCCGCTCGGTGATCCCGACTTCGCTCTTTAACTTGCCGGCGTGCTGACTGTCCAGGCAAGAGAGTTTGGCATCCGACTGCGCCAAATTCCGTGCCAGCACGGAAATTTGCACCTCGCGCTCCAGCCTCACCCCGATTTCAAAGAAATAGGCCAGGGCTATTCCGATGAAAGCCCACGATAACATCGGCCACATCGCGTATCGGGATCTGAAGCGATAAAGCGCCCAGCCCGCGAGCGGCAACAGGCCCGCCCCGCCAAACAGCACAATGGCCCCTCCGACAGCCTTGATCACAGCGGCTGCATTCAGGCCGGACAGGAACGGGTTGGTCGCAACATGGAAAACGCTAAAGGCCGCTGCGGCAAGAAAGTACAACGCAAGCACGAGTAAAATGGCTTTTCGAGACATTGTTGCCTCTAATGCTGGATCAACAAAGCACTCAATTTAGCATGACTGCGGCCAAAGGCCGAAGAATTCCTGCCGCCGCGAAAATATCTTGGGTTGGCGCCCACGTTGCCCGGAACCAATCGACTTTGCCGCGCTTGAAACCAGTAACAAAGCCTCGCCTTGCCGCCAAGCGCGGAGGGAAAACGCCATGAACGTCGCCGGGTTCGTCTGCATTGCCGATGAAGAACTGATGGTTCGGGCCATGCGGGATGCACAATTATTGCTCACCGAGCATCTCGAGCGGGGCGAAGGCGACGCGGAGGAAGCGCTCGGCCAGCTCCTGGAAATTCTCGACAGGCAGAGCGTGGTCGCAGCAACCAATCGCTTATGCAGCGAATATGGATTGCGGCCGGTCCAGCGGGCGTATCGATGAAGTAACGCATAGGGCTTCTGTTGCGCCGCCGCTGGCGCCGGGTGGCTTCGGCAACGGCGAGGCGCCGTTCGCGCGACCTTAGCCATTAGCTGCAGCAGATGCGCTTGAACAACGACACCGCGGCTCGGCGGGGCAACATTGACACCCTGCCGGCCTGCGGCGACAATTGAACAAGATGCGCATCGCTCTCATCCACGCCCTGAAACATTCGGTCGCACCGATCGAAGCCTCGTTCGCCCGGCTCTGGCCGGACGCAACCTTGATGAATTTGCTCGACGACAGCCTGTCGGCCGACCTGGCGCGTGATGGCCGCCTCACTGAGGCGATAACCGGGCGTTTCCTGTCGCTCGGACGTTACGCGGCCTCTGCCGGCGCCGACGCGATCCTGTTCACCTGCTCGGCCTTCGGCCCCTGCATCGAGGCGGTGGCGCGCCAGCACGCATCGATGCCGGTGCTCAAGCCCAGTGAAGCGATGATCGAGCAGGCAGCCCGGCGGGGCCGCAGGATCGGCTTGCTCTCGACGTTCGCGCCGACGCTGGCTTCAATGCCGGCGGAATTTCCCCGCTCCGTCGAGATCGTGCCGAAACTGGCGACAGGCGCGCTTGCAGCACTGGATCGCGGGGCGCGTGCGGAACACGATCGCCTGGTCGCCGAAGCGTCGCGCGATTTGCGCGACTGCGACCTTATTGCGCTCGCGCAATACAGCATGGCGCCGGCGGCGGCGATGGTCGCCGAGGCGTCGGGTCGGCCGGTGCTCACCACGCCGGACAGTTCGGTGCTGAAGTTGAAAGAATTGCTCGCCGTTCAAGCATAAAGCGCAGCGTCGAACGTTTTTCGATCAGGCAATGCAATCATTAGATGCCGTCATGGCCGGGCATAGCCGTCCGAAGGACGGCGTCGCTTCCGCTCTCCGATGTCCCGGCCATCTACGTCTTGCGGACTCTCAAGGAAGGAAGACGTGGATGCCCGGGACAAGCCCGGGCATGACGGATGAGAGAAATCAGAACAACGACCCCTGCCCGTCATCGTCGGATGCAACAGGCACCGGCTTGCGCGGCGCGGCTTTTTTCGCCGGCTGCGGCGCTTCGGCCGCGATTTGCTCCGCGGTGATCGGCAGGATCAGTTGCGCGTCGTCGTTGGCGACGCGATTGACCCGGGTCGAGATCTCGTACCAGACGAACTCGCCCTTGTCGGGCGGCGTCAGCAGCGCCGTGGCGGTCTCGGCATCGGTGGCGTTGCAATCGAGCCAACGGTCGAAATCGGCCGGCGCGATGGTGACGGGAACGCGGTCATGCAACACCGCAAGTTCGGCGCTGGCCGGCGCCGTCACGATCGCCACGGTATCGAGTTCCTCGCCATTGGGGCCGATCCAGGTCTCGGCGAGGCCCGCCAGCCCAATCGGGCCTCCGTCGCGGCGATGGATGAAGTGAGGCCGTTTGCGCGGTCCGGACGCCTGCCATTCGTAATAGCCGTCCGCCGGGATCAGGCAGCGCCGCCGCTTCATCGCGTTTTTGAAGGCGGGTTTTTCGTTGACCGTCTCCGCGCGAGCATTGATCAGGAGGGTGAATTTCCTGGTATCCTTGACCCAGGCGGGCAACAGGCCCCAGCGCATCAGCCTGAAATGCCTGACGCCATTTTCGATTGTCACCACCGGGATCGGCTGGGTCGGCGCAATATTGTGTCTTGGCGGGAAGTTCGGCTGTTCGATATAGCCAAAAACCTGCCGCAAGGCCTCCGGCGGGGAGGTGATTACGAAGCGTCCGCACATTCTATGGCCCAGATAGGCATCGATTCAGCACCTTTTAACCCCGACCATTAACACTGCGGCAGATGACATCAACGGCCGCCAAACCCGCGCAATCCGACCGCCCGATGCCGCGCCAGGCGAGCCCTGATGAAGCGGCGCGGGCCGCGCTATTGCAGGCTGCGAATATCAACCCCCGCACCGGGCTTGCCACCGACTATCTGAATCATTTCAATGAAGCAGTGATGCTGCTCGAAATTGTCCCGGACATGCCGGAATGCGCGGAGGATTTCTTGGACTGGCACCCCCTGTCCTATGCAGAGCATTTCACCGCCTCCAATTTCAAGGCGCGCGATCTCGCGATCTCGGCCTATGATTCG